>CAITEH010000038.1 GCA_903891415.1 Candidatus Firestoneibacteriota bacterium | reverse complement strand
TAGCGAGATCCACCAACGCTTTGTGGTGGACCGGGCAGAGTAGCGAGATCCACCAACGCTTTGTGGTGGACCGGGCAGAGTAGCGAGATCCACCAACGCTTTGTGGTGGACCGGGCAGAGTAGCGAGATCCACCAACGCTTTGTGGTGGACCGGGCAGAGTAGCGAGATCCGCCAACGCTTTGTGGTGGACCTAGCAGAGTAGCGAGATCCACCAACGCTTTGTGGTGGACCGAGCAGAGTAGCGAGATCCGCCAACGCTTTGTGGTGGACCGAGCAGAGTAGCGAGATCCACCAACGCTTTGTCACCGGTGTTTAACTAGATAACATTCCCTATTTTTCTGGCTCTTACCGTTTTATCCATATTGATCCCCAGCTTTATTCCGACATCTATCAGGATATTCCAGCCGGCGGCAAGTTCCAGATAGGTCGTAAAATCTCCCGCGTTCGGGATCTTAACGGTCTTAAAGCAGGTGTCTCTTGTTGCGATAGCGCAGGTCTTACAGCCGACGCCCTTTTCTATAAGCTCGCAGAATTTATCTTCTTCTTCCTTAAAAGGATTAATTACGACCATTGCATCTTTTTTATCCATTACCTCTTCGATCCCGTGCAAAGCATAGGTGCCTTCAAGAAAATCGGATTTCTTTCTGGTGATCTCGTTTGTTTTGAGCGTAATTTCTTCGGTAACACCGTCATTTCTTCCCGCAAAATAGATCATGCCGGCAGCGGCCAGCTGGCCCGTTATTTCTTCGGGTATTTTCATCTCAAGAACCTCTTTTACCTGGGTGCCGAGTTTTTTCATATCCGGAAGCTTCAAATTATTTGTTTTTCTGAAGATCAGATCATAAAATAAGGCCTGTTCCAAGACTGACTTTGTCGCGGCAACGGCTTCTTCTTTTCCACAGCTTAAAAGGTAGCCAAAATCGGCTTCTTCCAGGATAGGCGTTCCGGCATTTGCAACCACGCCGAAGATCGCCTTATGGCCTTCTTTTTTCAGCTTTCTTAACAGCCTGCCGGCTTCTTTAGTCCTGCCGGAATTGGAGGCAATAAAGACCGTGCTGTCCTTAAGGTCGTATTCCAGTGCCTGGGTGGAGTTTTCCGTGGAAAAATACTCCTTGTAATTGTGTATTTTTGCTTTATACATGGTGTTCTTGGCGGGAAAGATCCTTGAAGAACCTTCACCGGTGAAAAATATTTTCTTTGTTTTTATTTTGCCGGCATAAGCTTCTATCTTTTTAACATCCAGCTTCTCTATCATAGACGCTGTTTCCAGCATTTCTTTTACTATGGAATACCTGCTGTATTTACTGTCTGTTAAATTCATTTTAATCCTCCCGTAAGGTTCAAGCTTTTAGTTTTTTTAAAACAGAAAATTCATCCAACCCGCCTATTAACGGAGCGGCATATTTGATAAACTCTTTCGTGACAAAATTTCCGCTCGCGCTTATATATTTGCTGTCCATAGGTTTTGCTTTTACCGCTACTTCTTTTAGGGGTACGGTAATATATTCAACTTTGTAAGGCGCCGAACTTACGCGCTTGATGGAGACCATTATTCCGCTCAGGCCTTTGTTCGCGAATTCTACTCCTTTGACCCCGCATTCATAGGCTTCTTTCAGGTCCACCCCGGAAGCCCGGTCTATTGCGCACATGGGGAGTGACTCCGTTATCTGGAATTCTCCGCGGTAACCGGTTTCCGCCGCTATTATTTTATGCAGATTTAAGGCCGCGCCGGTGCCGCCCATGGCGCCGAACTCGGTATTGGAAAATTTATCTTTGGTCAAGGATGCCGAGACCGGAGTGCCGTCTTCAAAAAGAATACCTTCTCCGCAGACGATAGAAACCCAGCCGAAATTTTTTATACAGGTTTTTACATCGGAAAGCACCTTGTTAATATTAAGCCTTCTTTCGGGCATATAAATTATATGCGGAGCTTCGTGTTCTTCTTTTTTTGCCAGGGCCGCCGCGGCGGCCAGCCAGCCGGCTTCCCTGCCGACCGTCTGAAGAATAACAAATTTATCAACTCTTTGCATATCGCAGCCCAGCCGTCCTGCCTGCTGGACGGATAAAGCGACATATCTCCCCGCTGAAGCATAGCCCGGAGTGTGATCGGTGCCGAAAAGATCGTTATCAACAGTTTTTGGAAGCCCGATACCGGTAATTTCGTAATTGACCCTTCTGCAGTATTCTTCAACCCTGTGAATGGTATCCATCGTGTCATTGCCGCCGATAAGGAAAAAATAATGGATATCATATTTTTTCAACTGGGCCAGTATCTTGGGGAAGTCTTCCTCTTTAACCTTGTGCCGGCAGGAACCCAGCGCGGAGGAAGGGGTTTTTCTCAAACCTTCGATAATAGAAGGTGTTTGCTTTCCCAGGTCGAGGAGCTCATCATTCATGAAACCTTCAATGCCATATTGCATTCCCAGTATTCTGCCGAATTTCTTTGACTTTGACGCGGCTTGAATCAAGCCGCAAAGGGTGGAATTAATGACCGCTGTAGGACCGCCCGATTGTCCGATAATTATATTGGGTTTGATAGCAACCTCCCTGAACCATAAAATATATAACCAGAGTATAGTATTTTATTTGAAATATTTTGTCAAGTACAATATAGTTACTTGTCAATATAGTTACTAGTCCGGGGCACAGGGTCGACAGTCGAAGGACTTACAATATTGTGATATTTAATTTTTTTCCCAGAACCCAGAACCCGGCACCTAGAACCTTTTACTCATTCAACAATGAAAGAAGCACTTGCGCGTAGATCCTATGCCCAAAATCATTCGGGTGATTGACCCCGTTCCCGGTAAGGTCATGAAAACTCTTTGCGCTAAGCAGACTGTCCCACATTTCGGTCAGGTCGGCAAGAACCACGCCTTTTCCGCAGAGTTTTTTTAGATCATCCCGGAATAAAAAGAAGTTTTCCTTTATGACCAGCCATTCCTCGTTTCCGAGCATCGAGGCGACAAGTATGAATTCGGCTTTTGGGTTTTCTTTCTTGACGGCGTCCATTATGCCTTTGACATTCTCTCCGTATTCATGCGGGGTCTTCGAAGTAGTATCATTCATACCGTAGGCGATAACGGTCAGGTCGGGTTTTTCCGCGGCCGCTTTTTTGGCATCAGCGAGGCCCTTGATCGCATTCCAGCCCCCGACCGCAAAATTCTTGAGCTCTATTTTCGTATTAAAATGCTTTTCCAGGAAAAGCGCAAAGAGCTCAGCATAAGGAGGCAGGAAGGGGGCCGCCCCGGTCAGTTTCGAAGCATTATGGCCGGCAGAGATACTGTCCCCGCTTATGCAGAGTTTTAAAGGTTTTTTATTTTTCAGTTTTTCCATGGTGTTTGGCAAGTCAGCCCCGACATATTTCGGAGTATAACCTTTCCATTCACCTGCCGGATGCGTGTAAGTTATTTCCGCCTGTAGTTTGTGGAAAAAAAAGCCCTCGCCAAAGAGTAAAAAAGTTGAAGGATCGCCTTTTTTGTGGGAGATCTTTGTTTCCAGGGGAGAGTCTTTTTTGGGATAAAGTTCTTCGACAGTTTTATAAGGAATTGTGGAAGTCTTCGTTAGCGTTAAGGTTTTTTTCACGGCATCAACGGTAAAATCCTTTCCTTCTATATATGAAACCGTACCGTCTGCGCTCTTAAACGATAATATTTTCCCCGGGGTAAAGATAAGGCGGCTTTCCGGTAAAGCGCCGGCCTCCCTTTTTACAAAAAACAGGCTTTCCTGGTAAACGGTATCACCTGTCCAAAAGGGCTTTAAGAGTGTTTCTACAGTCAGTTTTTCGTCCATTTACCCCCCCTTAATCCGATAATATTTAAACAGTAACTATTATATAACATGTTCATAAGGAAAGGAAATACAAAACCGGCCGCAGGCAAAAATACTCTTTTCTAACACTCCTTTTCGTTGTATAATCAATTATAAAGCAGGTTAAACACCGGCTAATTGGGTGAAAATTTAGGAGTGAAAAAGCTTTTTAAGGTTTTATCCCTTGTTTAATAGGAGAAAAATGGTTATTAATTTCAGAGAGAAAGCCAATTTCATTTGGAGTGTGGCTGATATTTTACGGCACGATTATAAGCAATCAGATTATGGCAATGTTATTCTTCCGCTGACAGTATTACGGCGGCTTGATTGTGTTATGGAACCGACCAAAGAAAAAGTTCTGGATTATCTGCCAAAAACGAAGGGCATGGGATCTGAAGCCGCTGAACTTCTTCTAAAAAAACAGGCAAAACTTCCTTTTTATAACAAGAGCAAGTATGATTTTAAAAAGCTTGTAGAAGATCCTGACCATCTGGCATCGAATTTGAGGAACTTTATCAGCGGTTTTTCAAAAAACGCCAGGGACATAATACAATATTTTGCTTTTGATGAGAATATTGAAAAAATGGACAAAGGGAACATACTTTTTCTCGTAATAAAGAAATTCTCTGAGATTGATTTGCACCCGGATCAGGTTGCTAACATTGAAATGGGCTATATATTTGAAGAACTTATCAGAAAATTTGCCGACGCTTCAAATGAAACCGCGGGAGAGCATTTTACTCCCCGGGAAGTAATAAGACTTATGGTAGATATACTTTTCACTCCGGACAGCGATATCCTTACAAAAAAAGAAATTGTTAAGACTGTTTATGACCCGGCTTGTGGCACAGGCGGAATGCTCTCGGTTGCAGAAGAATATATGCGGGAGCTTAACAAAGATGCCCATCTGGTATTGTTTGGGCAGGAAATAAATGACCAGACCTACGCTATCTGTAATTCCGATATGCTTATTAAAGGGGAAAATCCTGACAATATTAAATATGGAAATTCTTTTACACATGACGGCCTGAAAGAAGAAAAGTTTGATTATATGTTAAGTAATCCTCCGTTTGGGGTGGAGTGGAAAAAGTTTGAAGACCATGTCGTAAAAGAACATGAACAACTTGGCTTCTCGGGCAGATTTGGTGCGGGCCTTCCAAGAATTAGCGATGGTTCTTTCTTGTTCCTTCAGCATATGATCTCCAAGATGAAACCGGAAAACGTTGGCTCTAAGATAGCCATCGTGTTTAACGGGTCTCCGCTTTTCTCCGGAGGGGCCGGAAGCGGGGAAAGTGAGATCAGGAAGTGGATCATAGAAAATGACTGGCTCGAAACCATTATAGCTCTTCCGGATCAACTTTTTTATAATACAGGTATTTCAACGTATATTTGGATAGTAACAAACAGAAAGCAAACAAAAAGAAAGGGAAAGATACAGTTGGTCAATGCGACAAATTTCTTTGCCAAAATGGCGAGAAGCCTTGGAAATAAAAGGAACGAAATTACTCAGGAAAATATTGAAAAAATAGTAAAAATATACGGCGATTTTAAAAACGGAGAATATTGTAAGATATTTGATAATAAGTACTTTGGTTATACAAAGGTAACCGTGGAGAGGCCGCTTCGGCTGAATTTTCTGGTCAACAAAGAGCGTATATTAATACTTGAAGAAGAAAGCGCATTTTTGAATCTGGCAAAGAGTAAAAAGAAAGGCGCCGAAGGCCTGAAAGAAATTGAGGCAGGGCAGAAGCTTCAAGAAAAGATAAAATCCGTCCTTATGAAAAATATCAGCGGGGAGAAAGTAATAAATAGAGAAACTTTCCAAAAATGGCTTGAGAAATTATTCGAGAAACATAAAATAGAAGCAAAGAAACCGGTGTTTGAAGTTGTCCTTTATGCTCTTTCCGAGCGGGATGAAACAGCAGATATTTGCCTTGATGTTAAAGGAAAACCCGAGCCTGATGCCGACTTAAGAGATTATGAAAATGTCTCCTTAGGCGAGGATATAGATAAATATTTTGAAAAAGAAGTAAAACCTCATGTACCTGATGCGTGGATGGATAGAAGTAAAGATAAGATAGGTTACGAGCTAAATTTTACAAAAGAATTTTATAAATATAAACCCCTTCGTTCTCTTGAGGATATCAGGAAGGATATCCTTGCTCTAGAAAAAGAAACTGAAGGAATACTCAAGGAGATTCTTGAATGATTACACCATATATACCAAACAAACTACCTTTGGAAAAACTGGATTGGACGTGTTTTATCAAACTTATCGGACAGGCAAATGCTGAACTTGCCAGATATGACGGAATATTACAGGGAATACTAAATCCGCGTGTTTTGCTTTCACCTTTGTCAACCAAAGAAGCGGTTTTGTCCTCAAAGATTGAAGGCACACAAGCAACCTTGCAGGAAGTTTTAAGATACGAAGTGTCTCCGGATAAAAAGGCGAAAAAATTAGATGATATTCAGGAGATAATTAATTACAGAAAAAGTACTCAATTCATTATTGAATGGTTAAAAAAGAAACCTATTACTCTTAATATGATAAGGGGGGCTCATGAAATCCTTATGGATAGTGTCAGGGGTCAAGATAGAGATCCCGGCCAGTTCAGGCGCATTCAAAATTGGATTGGAAAACCTGGTTCAACGATAGAAGAAGCTACTCATGTCCCTCCTGCGCCAAATATCCTTAAGGAGTGTCTTTCAGACCTGGAAAAATATATTCATTTTGAGGAGCAGGACCGGCTTGTCCAGCTTGCTATAACCCATGCTCAGTTTGAAATTATTCACCCATTTTTAGACGGGAATGGAAGAATGGGCAGAATACTGATTCCTGTTTTTCTTTTTGAAAAACAACTTCTTCATACGCCAATGTTTTATATGAGCGAATATCTGGAAAGCAACAGAGAAGAATATTATTTAAAACTGAAAGAAATATCCCAAAACGGAGTATGGGAAGAATGGATAACCTTTTTCCTGAAAGCCGTGATTGAACAATCAAAAACCAATAGCGCCAAAGCTAAAGCAATTTTGGAACTTTACGAACAAAAGAAGGATAAAATAGCTGAGGCGACCAGATCAAAGCATGCAATTAAAGTTCTGGATGCCCTCTTTATTAATCCCATATTCAGCACAACAATATTTATTAAACAGAGCGGTATCAGTAAGGTTACTGCGATGAGGTTGTTAGACAGGCTAAAATCAGAGAAAATCATTAAAACAATAGAGAAAAGAGGTGGAAATACACCTGAAATATTAATATTTGAAAAACTCTACGATATTATTGATAAATAAAGCGGTATTTGTGTATAACAAAGTGGTCCACAAACCTCCACTGTGTACCATTTGTAGTGTATAGTGGTACACAGTGTAGAAGAGTGGATAATTTGTTTAACAAAGTGGACAATATTGGATGAATAACCGAATTCAACTAATGTATTATACGAAACGACAATTGCGATAAAAAATAGGAAAAAGCGAATCTATGCTGAAAAAATATCCAGAATATAAAGAATCAAATGTCGAATGGATCGGGAAGATTCCTAAGGGGTGGGATATTACGGCTATTAGAACATTGTGCTTTTTGGGAAGAGGTCGAGTAATAAGTAATGAAGAAATAGAGCGTAAATTTGGAGATTTCCCTGTTTTTAGCTCGCAAACATCAGAGAATGGGATGATGGGAAAGCTTAATACATATGATTTTGATGGAGAATATGTTACATGGACAACTGACGGCGCAAATGCAGGGACGGTATTTTATCGTAATGGAAAATTTAATTGTACGAATGTTTGTGGTACATTAAAATCGAAGACTAATAACGTTTCCATGAAATATTTGCCATATGCATTAAATATTGCAACTAGGGGTCATGTTCGATATGATATTAACCCAAAACTAATGAATAATGAAATGGCCGCTATTAGAATTCCATTCCCATCATTGAAAGAGCAAATAAATATCATAGATTATCTCAATAACAAGACTTCAAAAATCGATGACCTTATAGCCAAGAAAGAATATATGATTGAGCTTCTTAAAGAAGAACGGGCAGCGGTAATCAATCAAGCAGTGGCTAAAGGTCTTAACCAGAAAGCAGAAATGAAAGATTCCGATATGGAATGGTTGGGGAAGGTCCCGAAGCATTGGGAAATTAAAAAGCTTAAATATGTGTCAAGAATTAACCGCTTTGCTTTAGATGAAACAAAAGAAGAAAATTACGAATTTAATTACATTGATATTGGGAATGTTGACTTGGAAGATGGTATAGCAATAGGAGAAAAAATAAAATTTGTTGATGCTCCATCGAGAGCTCGTCGAATTGTAAACAAAGGAGATACAATCGTTTCAACGGTTAGAACATATTTGAAAGCTATATCGTATTTTGAGCAAGATATAAAAGATATCATTGTCTCAACAGGGTTTGCTGTTATAAGTCCTAATAACAGCCTTGTTTCAAAGTATCTCTATTATATTTTGAGATCTGATTTATTTATTAACCGTGTATGTGCCTTGTCTGTTGGTGTAAGTTATCCCGCTATTAATGCTTCAGATATATCTGAAATAAATGTTTGGTATTCAGGTGATATAAGTGAACAAGAAAAAATAGTAAAATACCTTGACCAAATATTGAGTAAAACAAAAGAAAGTATTAATCATATTCAAAAAGAAATAAAACACCTGAGGGAGTACCGCACTGCCTTAATTTCGGAAGTTGTTACTGGAAAAATAAAAGTATTTTAAAAGAAGGATAACAAAAATGAAAGAAAATGAAATCGCCATTAAGCCTGAAATAATTGAATGGGCTATAAGCCGGTCCCGTAAATCTATTGATGAATATTTTAAAAATTTCCCAAACATTAACAACTGGGGAAAAGATAAATTCCCAACTATCAGGCAATTAGAAGCGTTTGCAAGGAAGGCCGCTATTCCTTTTGGATACCTATTTTTGAATGAACCGTTAATAGAGAAACTTCCAATTCCCGATTTCAGAACTTTTTCCGATAAACCAGTAAAGGCACCAAGTCCAGAATTGATAGAAACAATTCAGATTATGCAAAGAAGACAATCTTGGGCTCGTGAATATTTTATTGAGAAGAAAGAACCACCAAAAAAATATATAAAATCTTTTTCAATAAAGGATGGTGTTATTAAAATTGCAGAAGTAATGAAAGCTCAATTAGAGTTACCAGATAATTGGGCAAAAGATTGCCGAAATTGGGAAGATGCATTAAAAGCGATTTGTTATAAAGCGGAAAAAATAGGAATTTTGGTGGTGTCTAACGGTGTAGTTGGAAATAATACACACAGAAACTTAGAGTTAGAGGAGTTTCGAGGTTTTGTTTTAGTCGACGAATTTGCACCTTTAATATTTCTTAATAATAAGGATGCTAAAGCTGCTCAAATGTTTACAATAGTTCACGAATTGGTTCACTTATGGCTTGGGCTAACTGGTGTGGTTAATTTTGAAAAACTATTACCAGCGAGTAATGATATTGAAATATATTGTAATAGCGTGGCAGCAGAAATATTGGTCCCATATAAGATATTTTCAGAAGAGTGGATTAGATTAAAAAACAGCCAAGATATTTACAACTCACTTGCAAGAACCTTTAAAGTAAGCCAGTTGGTTTGTGCAAGGAGAGCATTAGATCTTAAGTATATAAAATTAGCAGATTTTTACAAATTCTATAATGAATATCTTGAAATTCTAAAGAATATAAAGAAATCTAAAGGTGATGGTGGAGATTTTATTTACAGTCAAAATGGGCGAGTTGGTAAGCTTTTTGCGGAAATTGTAAATACTGCTGCAATAGAAGGTAAATTGCTTTATCGTGAAGCGTATCAGCTTACAGGATTAAGAGGGAAGAATTATGATGATTATATTAATTATGTTCAGGGGCAATAATAATGGCGCATATCTATTTATTAGATGCCAATGTGTTTATAGAAGCAAAAAAGAGATACTATGCGTTTGATTTGGTTCCTGGTTTTTGGGATAGTCTAATAATAAACCATCAACATAGTATTATTTTCAGTATTGATAAAGTAAATAATGAAATCAAGGATTATGGAGATGAATTAAGTGATTGGGTTTCTAGATCAATGCCGTCAACGTGTTTTATTGCAACAAATATTTCTCCGATTGTTAGCTTTTATGGGGATATGCAAAGATGGGCTATTTTAAATACACAATTTACAAGTGCTGCAAAAGCTGAATTTGCTGAAGAAAGAAATGCAGATTGTTGGTTAGTTGCATGTGCAAAACATAATGATTGGACATTGGTGACAGAAGAAAAATTAAACTTGAGCAAAAAGAATAAAGTATTAATTCCAAATGTTTGCAAAACATTTGGCGTGAGATATCTAGACACATTTGCAATGCTTAAAGAATTAGGCGTAAAACTAATACTGGATGGGAAAAAATAATGTCAAGAATCAACGAACACGCATTTGAAGAATACATAGCCGGGGAGCTTGTTGCTGGCGGCGGGTATTTACGCGGCAACCCTGATAATTTTAGCAGAGACCTTGCTCTGGATATTTCCATTTTGCTTAAGTTTATTAAGGACACACAAGATGTAAAATGGGAAGAACTTGAAGAGATACATGGAGGGGAAGTCGAAGAGAAGTTTCTTAAGCGGCTGAATCAGGAGCTTGACCAACGCGGGATGCTGGATTGCCTTCGAAACGGTGTAACTGACTTTGGCAAAAAGTTTGACCTGGCGTATTTCCGGCCTGTTAGCGGGTTAAATCCGGAGGCAAATGCTTTATATCAGAAAAACATCCTCACGGTGACAACTCAGGTGCATTACAGTAAAAAAAATGAAAATTCTGTGGATATTATTTTAAGTGTAAACGGTTTACCGGTTGCTACAGTTGAGCTTAAAAATAAATATACCGGACAGGATGTGAAAAACGCGAAGTGGCAGTACAAAAGGGATAGAGACGAAACCGAACTGTTATTTCAGTTTAAGAAAAGAGCTCTTGTGCATTTTGCTATGGATGCTGACGATGTTTACATGACAACAAGAATCCATGGAACCAAAACAAAATACCTGCCGTTTAATAAGGGTAATGATAGGGGCGCGGGAAATCCTGTTAATCCTTCCGGGCATAAGACTTCATATATGTGGGAGTATATCTGGACAAAAGATAGCTGGATGGATATTTTGAAGAGATACATGCATTTGCAAGAGGAAGAAATAAAAGTTGAAGATAAAATTATCATTAAGGAAACGATGATTTTCCCCCGATATCATCAGTTAGACGCTGTTAGAAAGTTGTCCACTGATGCCTTAAAGAGCGGTCCGGGCAAGAATTACCTTATCCAGCACAGCGCGGGGAGCGGAAAGAGTAACTCTATCGCGTGGCTTTCCTATCATCTTGCCGGCTTGCATAATACGGCAAATAACAGGATATTTGATTCTGTCATTGTTATTACGGATAGAAAGGTTCTTGATAGGCAATTACAAAATACTATTTATCAATTTGAGCATAAAGCGGGAGTGGTCGAAAAGATAGATAAGAATGCCAAACAATTGGCGGGGGCTTTAACCGCCGGAACAAATATTATCATAACCACACTTCAGAAATTCCCGTTTGTGATCGGAGAAATAGGTAAATTGCCAAAGAGAAATTACGCGATAATTGTTGATGAAGCGCATAGCTCGCAGGGCGGAGAAGCTGCACGGAAAATGAAGGAAGTTCTTACAGTTATTGATACGAAAGAAATGAAAGAGAAAAATACTAAGGATACTGAAGAGTACGAATCGGAATTTGACGAGAATAATCCCCTTGATGTAATGCAGAAAGAGATGCTGACAAGGGGAAAACAGAAAAACTTGAGTTTTTTTGGATTTACCGCCACTCCTAAAGCAAGGACACTGGAGGTTTTTGGAGAGAAAGACACAAACGGAATACCTCAGCCCTTCCATCTTTATTCTATGAGACAGGCAATAGAGGAAGATTTCATTCTGGATGTTCTTAAAAACTATCTTACCTATAAAACATTTTATAATTTAACCAAGAAAATACAGGAAGACCCGTCTCTTGATAAGAAAAAAGCAGCAAGAGCCGTAGCAAGGTTTATGACTTTGCATCCCCACAATCTTGCCCAAAAAACAGAGGTAATGATCGAGCATTTTAAACAAAACGTTATGGGGAAAATAGGCGGAAAAGCAAAAGCTATGGTGGTTACTTCCTCAAGGGAACAGGTCGTAAGATACAAGCTTGAGTTTGATAGATATCTGAAAGAAAAAGGTTATACCGATATTAGAGCTTTAATAGCGTTTTCCGGCAAAGTACTGCTGGATTCCATTCCTCCGGAATATACAGAGGAAAACATGAACGGGTTCAAGGAAAAAGAACTTCCTGAAAAATTCTCAAAAACAAATGAATACCGGCTTCTGCTTGTTGCGGAAAAATACCAGACGGGATATGATGAGCCGTTACTTCATACAATGTATATTGATAAACGCCTGGAGGGGGTTAAGGCCGTTCAGACGATAAGCAGGTTAAACAGAACTTGCCCGGGCAAAGAAAATACTTTTGTCCTTGATTTTGTGAATGACAGAAAAACTATTTTTGATTCGTTCCAGCCGTATTTTGAGGTGACTGAACTCGCTGAAACCGTGGATCCAAATTTGCTTTATAGTTTGAAGGTCAAAATAGAATCGTATCTGATTACCCCGCAGGATGAAATAGACGCATTTTGTAATAAGTTTTTCAGCAAAGATCGTGATGTGCATGCGATTACTAATGCAATTCTGGACAAAGCTGTAAGAAGATATATGGATTTGGAAAAAGATGAAACGCGCGATGAGTTTAAGAAAGATATACAGACATTTCTGCGGTTATACTCCTTTCTATCACAGATAATGCCTTTTAGTGATATTGAACTGGAAAAGCTCAACGCGTATTTACGCTTATTAGACAGGAAACTGCCCAAAAGAGATGTGTCTGAGATTTACAAGTTAAATGATGAAGTTGCCCTGGAGTATTATCGCCTGCAAAAAATAAACGAAGGGGATATTTGCCTTCAGGTAGGAATAGGCGGTAAGATCAAAGGCGCTAAAGATGCCGGAGCCAGGGCAGACAACGAGGATAAAATAAAGCTGTCCGAGATAATCAAACTTATAAACGAAAGATTTGGCACTGATTTTACCGATGCTGATAAACTTTTCTTTGATCAAATTGAAGAAGAAATGATCCGGGATGAAAAACTGACCGGACAAGCGAAGATCAACACGATTGAGAATTTTAAATTCGGTTTTGAAGAACTTTTTATTACAAAACTGGTGGATAGAATGGATCAGAATAAGGGAATATTTGACAGAATGATGGAAGATAAAGAATTCAGCAGAGTGGTTAAGGATTACTTATTGAAAAGAGTGTATAAAAGGCTGAAAGCAGGAGAAGGGGCAAAAATATGAATACATTTAAACAAGCTGCAATAGAAATACTCAAAAAAGAAGGTAAACCATTACACTATCAGGAAATAACAAAAAGAGCTCTTGAGTCTGGAATATTAGAGACAGCAGGGGCTTCACCTGACAATTCCATGAATGCGCAAATTACTTCAGATATCAAATATAAGGGTGATGGTTCGGATTTTATCAGGAAGAAACCCGGAATCTATGCTCTTAATCCAAACAAGAAAATAATTAAAGAAACAGAAAAAGTAATAGAACAAGAAAAAGAAGAAGAGGCAAAAATAAGTATTGAAGGAAGTTTTACCGGTAAAGGTGGAGAGCACCTTGTGTGCAGTGAGCTTCTTTTTAGAGGCTTTAATGCAAGTATAATGAGTGTTGATATTGGTATGGATATCGTCGCAGTAAAAGAAAATCAATTATTTGGAATACAAGTTAAGACCTCTAATCTTAATAGCTATACAACCTATGTATTTGATGTTCGAAGGGTCTCATTTGAGCGTCATAATACCGGTAACATATTCTATATATTTGTATTGCATGGAGAAAAAGGGAATCATTTCTTGATTCTGCCTTACCTTGAGATGGAAAAGAAAGTTTTTGAGAAAGCTATACTTGAGGTGGGACATGGAAAGAGGTTCCGGATAAATATTAAATTCAGGGAAGGAAAAGTTTATCTCGGAAATTTGGATCATGAAATGAATTATTATTTAGATAATTGGAACCTGATTAAATAGTATTTAAAATGCAGATATAATATCAGACAAATAGTAAATATTATTAATAGGGTAGCCAAACCAGCTAAATGGGGTAAAATATGGCTCAAATTACCCTATTTATAACTCCAGAAGAATCTGCTATATTTTAAAAGGGAAAAAGAATGATATATGGACAGGTAAATGGTATATCAAATAATGATATATAGAAAAATACGATATATATTTTTTTAGGGGGGCAATATGCAAAGACAATGTTTTTTGCTCAGGGTAAAGAAGGGAAAGCTTAAGGAGTATCTAAAGGCGCATGAAGTTGTTTGGCAGGATATGCTTGATGCCATAAAGGAATGCGGGATCAGGAACTATTCGCTTTTTTACAGGGAAGACGGGATGCTGGTCGGCTATCTGGAAGGCGATAATATAGATGCTTCCTTCGAGAAACTTGACAAGACCGAAGCCAATATAAAGTGGCAGAAGAATATGGCACCTTATCTTGAAAAAGGGAAGGAGAAACTGACCTTTTATTTTCATACGGCATAAACATGGAAAAACTAACTAAATAAAAGGAGAATATGCTTACAGACCGCGTGTTGCTGCAAACTATCGCAAAAAGGGTGATGCTGGAAAAGGGGCTGCAGCCGGATTTTTCTTCACAGGTTGTTTCTGAACTTGCAAAGCTGGGAGAAAAAATCAGTATTCCAAAATTAAACGAAGGGGATCTGAGAAACCTCTTGTGGTGTTCCATAGATAATGATGATTCGAGGGATCTTGATCAACTTACTGCGGCAGAGCAGCGCAAAGGCGGCGAGGTGGAGATATTTGTCGCTGTCGTTGATGTCGACGCTCTGGTAAAGAAAGGTTCGGCGATAGACGCGCACGCAAAACAGAACACGACCTCTGTCTATACGGCCGGGGGCAACTTTCCGATGCTGCCGGAAAAACTTTCTTTCGGGCTTACCTCTCTTAATCCCGGTCTGGACAGGAGCGCTTTAATAATAGAAATGACCGTGGATGCCGGAGGCCTGCTGAAAAGCAGTTCGGTCTTTACCGGCATTGTTAATAATAAGGCGAAACTTGCTTATGATAGTGTTGCGGCCTGGCTTGACGGGACCGGCCCGATCCCAAAAGAGATACCTATGGTTACCGGGCTGGAAGAAAATATTAGACTGCAGGATGAAACCGCGCGAAAGTTGAAAGAAAATAGGCGCTTGAGCGGCGCGCTTGATTTCCGCACTATTGAGCTCCACTCCGTGTTTTCTAACGAAAAACTCAGCGCGCTTAAGGAAGACAAGAAAAACAGAGCAAAAGATATCATTGAGGAATTCATGGTGGCGGCGAACGGCGTGATAGCCAGATTTCTTTCCGCTAAAAATCTTCCCTCCTTGCGGCGCGTAGTAAGAAAGCCAAAGCTCTGGGGAAAAATTGCGGCACTTGCGGCAGAAAAAAATTACAAACTGCCGGTCCTGCCGGATTCAAAGGCACTTGAAAATTTTCTGTTAAAGCAAAGAACCGCGGATCCGGAAAATTTCCCGGATCTTTCGCTCAGTGTGATCAAGCTCCTGGGCCCCGGAGAATATGTTGCAGAACTGCCGGGGGAGGTTCCCGTCGGACATTTTGGCCTTGCCGTAAAAGATTATACCCATTCTACGGCTCCCAACAGGCGTTATCCTGATATTATCACGCTGCGCCTCTTAAAAGCCGCAATTGGAAGTGTAACTTGCCCCTACGAGAAAGCTGAGCTTAACTCACTTGCTGTTCATTGTACCGAGCAGGAAGATGCGGCGAAGAAGGTGGAAAGGCAGGTCAGCAAGTCCGCGGCCGCGCTGCTCTTAAGGTCCAGAATAGGTGAAAAATTCAGCGCTATTGTGACCGGGGCCTCGGAAAAAGGAACCTGGGTCAGGCTTTCAGAGCCGCCGGTGGAAGGTAAACTGTCAAAAGGTTATGAAGGACTTGAAGTCGGCATGCGGGTTTCGGTAAAACTCATAAGCACCGATGTTGAAAAGGGCTTCATAGACCTGGAAAAAGTATAAATATGAAAAATTATCATTTTTCACAAGAACAAACTTTATCACTTTTATTGCGCGGTCAGAAAAAATCCTTACGGCAAAATAGGGGAAATAAAGCATAACGAGATTAGAGGAATAGCGGTAGCGGCGGATTAAGACAATTGCTAATAGCTGATAACTAATTATTGATAGATAAAAGATAGTGTAATAGCCGCGGCCTTATTCCACAGGCCTTCAATTTTGCCGGGACTAAAGTTCCAAAGTGCAGGGAATTAAGGTCAAGCGGTAGATGCAGGCGTCATTTTCGGCTCCGGCGGTCATGAAACTTCCGTTGGTGAGTATTGTCATTTTGAGCCCGTCCGGGCTTATGAATTTTGAAACGATGCAGGGATTATAGTAGCCCTCAGGAGAGAATTGTTTTTCATCAAATGCCGTCCAGGGGCCCCACGGTGCGGGTGCTTCATAGAATATCCAGGCCGTGTCGGCCGGCGCTACATGCCCGGTACCTTTTGTATAATACCATTGTATCATCAGATAACGTCTTAGCGGTGCGATGTATTGAATACCCGTCATACTGCACCTGCCGGGATTTACGAGTACGGGTTCGGCTTCCTGTAATTTTCCCGACCAATTTTTATCCGCCATTCCGTCTTTCCCGGTAAAGTACTGCCAGTCGGCAGCTTTAAGGTCCGGGAGCTTAGTTCTTAATACCCTGCCAAGTATCATATTGTCGCCGTTTTCCCAAAAACCGTCGTTGGAAACGGCGTAAATATATTTATCCGCATTATGCACAAAGGCCTCTCCGTCTTTGCCGTATTTTACGAAGAAGGGGCTTCCAAACCTTCCGCCCGGGAACATGGGATTTTCGTAATTTTCTCGGGCTGTCCGTTTCCAGCTCAGGCCTTTGTCACTCGACATAATAAGGCTGGAATTTTCGGCCGTTTGGCGCGCGCTGAAATTCAAGCCGTGCCGGCCTACGAACGCGTAAAGTTTTCCCCCGACACATATGTTGCCGCCGGCCTTCCACATACAACCGTCCGGGCCTTTTGAAGTCATAGTTCCGTATTCAACCATGCGGTTAATAGTTCTTCCCTTGAGGCCTGCCGGAGCATTACCGCTTAAGAGATGAAACTGGAGATTATTTCCCGGCCGCTTATTAAGGTTGTTGACCGGCCTCTCGCTGAATTCAACTGTATCATCAGAAGTCGCGTAGAGGTTGTCATCTTCCGCCCAGCATGCGTCCCACGTATCGCCTAACGAGGTCATATCTATTTTGGGTTTTCCGAGAATAGCTTTCATGGAAAGATTTTAGCAGATTTTACCTGATAATACAATTAATAGGGCAATCCGGCTTTTCAGTGAAGTCATTGAAAAGGACAGGAAAAATAGTTTATAATGAAGCTCGGAAAGGTTGTTGAAAAACCATGAACCATTCATACTTCAGGTTCATGGCCCTGTACTTGAAGGCAGTGAATAGTACGGGGGTGAGTTAACAAATATAAAGGAGTTTTCATGGCAAAGATGACAAAAAGGGAACGGGTTGAAAGGGCAATGAATTTACAGGAAACCGATAGGGTTCCCATATATGACCTGGTGCGGTGCGACGCGTTCTTTGAACACTTTAGTGGCAAGAAATTGCCGCTTCTGGCTGAAGATAAAGAAACCGAAGAAAAACTGCTTAAAATAGCAGGCAGTTCTCTTGATAATTTTCTCGATATGACCAGGGATGTGGGCTTCGGCCCTACTGTTGAAAAAGACCTTGTTGACGAGCTCGGTTTTACTCAGCACTTTAGTATCAAAGAAAAAACAAGCTGGATAGCAAAAAGGCCTTTTGAGGACGAAAAAGGAGCCATAGAGTTCTTAAAAAAATGGATACTGATACAAAAGAAGCTCCATAAAGAATTAAAGGAAAACTCCGGGGCCTTCCGCAAAAAATGGCATGATAATTTTCTTAAAACCCAAAGCTATATCGGGGCTACGGTAAACCTGCTGGCCTGCCAGGGCACGGGGCTGGACGAATTAAGGCATAATATAGGGCTGGACCTGTTCTCCTATATTGAATGCGATGAGCCCGGCCTGCTTTCGGAATTTCTTGAAGTGTGGACAAATTACAAGGTGGATGTCTGCCATATTATAGCCGACAAAAAACTATCACCCTGTGTTTTGACTTTTGGTGATATTGCCTGTAAGAACATGCTGCTTCATTCCCCGGCTTACTTAAGAAGGGAGTTTTGTCCAAGGCTGAAAAAATTGAACGATGCCTGGCATGAACACGGCATAAAATGTTTGTTCCATTCCGACGGTTACCTGATGGAAATAATGGACGACCTGATCGCGTCCGGAATAGACGGCTTAAATCCTATTGAGACCGTAGCAGGAATGAACCTTAAGGAAGTAAAAGAAAAATACGGCAAAAAGATCTTTCTTACGGGCGGGATAGACATGAGCCAGCTATTATCAAGGGGGACACCCGAACAGGTTAGAGCAGCCTGCGAGCAGGCGGTCAAAGATGCCTCCCCCGGCTATTTTCTCGGCTCCACCACAGAGATAGATAACAGCGCAAAGCTGGAGAATATTATCGCCATGCATGAGGCCGTTAATAAAACAATTGATAATTCATGATGGATGATTGTTAAGTTGTTTTGTCATCCTTGGCTCGATCTGAGGTCCGGTGTTTTTCGCTAAGAGCCGTAAGCGAAGCTAATAAATGGTTAAAGTTCACGGAGGATAAGTGAAAGGAACTATCGAAGCACGTAAATCCAGGTGGGTTGATTTTTACGACTTAAAAAAGGAACCGAGCCAGATGTTCTTCCTTCGGCTTCCGGAAAATGAGCCCGTGCGTCCTCTGCCGCACCCGGATAAAAAAAAGGAACGTATAGAATGGATCTGGGAGCATTATCTGAACCAGATGGAAAAAACATCCTGGCTTGATGATGACTCTATACCTCATTTGGATATGTTGACCGGGACGGAAATATTTGCAGAAGCTCTGGGTTGCGCTGTTCATCGTCCGGAAGACGCAATGCCGTTTGCCTTGCCTTTTATCACAGAGGCTTCGCAAGTTTCTGCGGTTAAAGTCCCGGGCCTTGATACCCCTTGTCTTAAGATGCTCTTTGATATGGCTGATGAACTGAGGAAAAGAGGCGGGCCCGAAGCGGTATTCCGGATGGTCGATGTACAGAGCCCGATGGATATTGCCGCTCTTATGTGGGAGAAGACGTCATTCTTTATTGCGATGACGGAACCGGAGCAAATTGAGGCAATAAAAGAACTTGCCGCGAAAGCATATAAGCTGATCATTATTTTCCTTGAAGAGTGGTTTTCCCGTTATGGCCGCGGGTTTGTCGCGCACTTTCCCGATTATTATATGCCTGAAGGTATTACACTTTCTGAAGATGAGATTGGTTGCGTGAGCCCTGACACTTATAAGGAATTATTCCACCCGGAACTTGTCAAATTATCGGAGCATTTTGGCGGGATAGGTATACACTGCTGTGCCGACTCAAGACATCAATGGGCGGGGTTCAAGAGTATTCCGGGGCTCAAACTTCTCAATCTTAACCGGACGTCCAAGGTACTGCGGGAAGCCTATCCATTCTTTGGCTCTGATATTGCTCAGATGCATATTCCCACTGAAGGTAGCTGGCCTATAACATGGATGGAGCCGGTAAAAAACCGTGTCGTTTTCCAGGTTGATGCAAAAACAAAAGAAGAAGCCATTGAGCTGGCGCCCAGGATCAGGCAAAAATTGAGCAATCAGGGCAATAAATAGGCCTTTAGGCAGGTTTTAGGGTAAATAAAAGAGATGGAATAAACAGCCAAAAGCATATATAATCAAAGACAAAATTAAAAATTAGGGGGGAGAATATGCAATTTAAGTTAAAAAATACGAAGGGGGGGTAATTGTACTTTTAATTTTACTGCTCTCCGCCCGGTTGTTGGCGGAGGAGGCCGGTCAAATAGTTGTGCAGCCAACGGTTATTCCCGGTAATTTTATAGTAACTGAACCGGCGTTCCCGCAGCTTTCAGATATGACTGCCAGAGACATCTCCGAACGGCCGGTATATAGGTTCTATGTTTGGTCCCCGGACTATAGGTTGTTTGTGGAAAAGGCGGCCAAGAAGAATATTTTGGCAAGTATTTTAAAAATAATGGAAAGCTGATATCAAGGAGGGGTAATGGTAAAAAATCTGGTGATCGCGGTTGTTGCTCTGTGTTTTGCGGTATCTGTGTCCGCAGAAAAACTCATTGAAGGGTTTGAGGATAAGGATGTGCTAAAGAAAATGGAGATAGAAGGAGATGTTGCTATTTCCGCAGATCAAAAGCATACCGGCAATTCATCTCTTTTTGTTCCTGTCGGCGCAACAGCAACTTGGAGATTCAGTAAAGAGAATAAATTCGGGACCGTCACAATGTGGGTCTATGAATCTTTAATTAATATCAAAGTGAAGAATATGAAAGGGCCTCATTTCGGCTTGATAAACAGTGATGATGATAAAGCTGTTCTTATCGGCGCTGTGAAGCTCAGCAGCCAGACAGAATACTACAGGGATATTTTTACCGCAGAAAACCAGTGGTATAGTGTCTGGACCTCGGGCTTTCCCAGAGCCCCGGCAGGCTGGAAGAAGTTTACCTTTACTTTTACTGATGATAAGACGCTGGGTGTTACCTTGAACGATGACGCCGCCGATAAAATATTTCCCGGAAAGGTCGCATTTTTCAATAAAGGCGCCAATGGGGTTATCTTTGGCGGGGGAACAGATATGAAAAAAAATAATGAGACATTTTACTTTGATGACGTTGAGGTAGATGTGTCTGACACAGCAAAAGCGGCTTCCAAAGAAACATCGAAAGAAGCGCCAACGGCCGCTCCAGAAGCAACACCAAAGAAATAGGATCCGACAAAATGGGATTTGATCGGGACAGGAGCTATGTGCATCTTAGCACCTGTCCCTTTTTTTACAAAAGTTGATTGCAATAATAACAGCATTAACATGATACATCGACAGAAGGAATAACTGTAATTTATTTGAGGTAAAATATTTTGTGGGAGCTTCCTGAATGAACAAGTTAATACTTAAAGCGGCTTTAGTTCTCATGATGCTGGGGATCTTGCTCCCGGCAGAAATATCGGCGGAGGAAGTTAAGGTTTGGACCAGTGATGTAGTAATAGATGATTGGGCTGATAACCTGGTAAAAGAGCTGAAACCTGTTTATATAGTCGGTGCCAGAAATGGTACTTTCGCGGGTAAAGTTGTTGTCGAGTCTGTGAACGCTATTAGCGCGATGAAAGCCAACATCAGCGTGCTAAAAGGAAAAAACGGAAGTGTTATTCCGGAATCTAACATTCAACTGCGCTATCCGAAAGACTGGGAGATAGTGAACTGGGGTTGGCCTAGCCGCGGGGATATGCTATTAGAAGCCCCCCGGGATGCGGCGCCAACAAAAGGCCGCGCTCTTCTGCCGGTTTGGATTTCTATTAAGGTTCCTAAAGATGCGAAAGCGGAGATTTATACCGGGCAATTAAAAGTAGCCGGCTTCACGGTTCCTGTTAATTTGGAAGTGGAGGACTGGACCTTGCCGGATCCGCAGGATTATCGTACTTTTACAGATTTTGTGCAGTCTCCGGATACTCTGGCTCTTGAATACAAGGTTCCCCTTTGGTCCAAAAAGCATTGGGAACTGATTGACCGTTCATTTCAGCTGTTGAGTACTACCGGCGGCCGCACGCTTTATGTGCCGTTGATTTGCCGGACAAACTTTGGTAATGAGCAGTCTATGGTGCGCTGGATTTCCAAACCAAACGGTAAATATGAATATGACTATTCCATTCTGGATAAATATCTGGACTCGGCCGAAAAGAACCTGGGGAAACCCAAACTGGTAGTGTTTATAGTCTGGGATATATGCATGTCAGCCAATGCTCTGAAAGTTGGATTACAAACATATAATGAAGATAAGGGAAAAACTATAACTGAAAGCCGGAAGCAATTACTTGGAAAAGGCCCGCGCGTAACGGTTTTGAATCCGTCAACTGAGCAGACAACTATGGTTTTTCTTCCCCGCTATGAGGATCCGTCAAGTAGGGCATTATGGAATCCCATGTTCACCGAAGTGAAAAAGAGGATGAAAGCTCGCGGTCTTGAAAAGTCCATGATGCTTGGCATAATGCCGGATTTATGGCCCAGCAAGGAAGAAGTGAGTTTCTGGAAGGAGGTATCCGGTGATCTGGCCTGGGTGATCCATGGACACTCAGGGTCTCCCAGTGATGTAATGATAGGAAATAAGGGTTTGTACAAAATCGCCGATATTGGTTATGCGGCTTTTGTCTATAACTTGACCTGGACTGTCAATCCGGCCAAGGGTCATACCTATGGCTGGAAAAATCCTGCTTTGCTGAGCGCCTATGACCGTTTAAGCGGGTATAATCAAGACTCTCTTACATTAAGGCATCTTCCTGAATTTAATATAACAGGAGCACAGAGAGGTCCGGGGCGCATTGCGGCCGACATGTGGCCTGCCATAAGGAACAAAAATGGACTTCTTTCGGGACAGGTATTTTCCAGGTATCCTGAAAATAACTGGAGAAATCTTGATATGACCAGTTGGGTCCTGGCTCCGGGTCCTGAGGGAGCGGTTTCAACTTCCCGCCTGGAAAATCTGCGCGAGGGTGTTCAGGAGTGTGAAGCAAGAATTTATCTGGAAGATGCGTTGCTGGATTCAGGGAAAAAAGCAAAGCTGGGTTCTAATCTTGCAAAGCGCAGCCAGGAAGTTCTTGATGAAAGGCAACATGCCTTGTGGAAGACAGTCTGGAACAATGAGAGCGATCTTGCAAGTGTTAACATTGGCGTTGGCAGTGAAGGCCAGGCGGTTTGGGGCCTCTGGAACGCGCTGAACGCTATTTCCGGTAAAAAACAACTAACATGGGAGAAGTCAAAAGCGAGATTTGCTGAGGAGATGAAAAAAGGCAGGGAGTGGTGGTATGCGTCGGATTGGAAGGACAGAGACAGAAAACTTTTTGCACTTGCCGGTGAAGTTGAGTCTGTTCTTGGAGGAAAATCTCCGGTTGCAGCCGGGGGCAATTCTTCAGGTGATATTGATTATCCGGAAATAATCGGCAATAACACAGGTCTCGCCAAGGAAAAAATTATTGAACTATTAAAAAATCCGGGTATAAAAAATGATGATGTAATAGTCCTCTGCGCCGCCGCTGAGATAACGAAAGCGGACACAGCAGAGCTTTACAAGAAAAGAAAGAAAGTAAATACCAGATACGAATTTGTGAATGACTTGAATCTCAAAAATGAAGAAAAAGCAGAATTCGATGCTCTTGTTTTAAAACTTAAGTCTGCTGTAAAAAAATGAGCGCGGTTCCGATAGTTTTGCCGTGTAATGCTGCAGAAGTTAATCGTTATATGTAATAAAAGAGCAAAACTAAATGCTCGAGCCTCGGTTAAAAGTAATAGAAAAATACAAAGTATCGGAAGATCAGCACAAAACTATAATTTGGTCCATGCCCATTTCACAGCTTAACGTAAAATAAACATGTCTGTAACATTTCTTAATCTGGCCATGTTTATTTTAAAGAATTATTGTGCTATATTAATGATAGTTATGTAAAACGCAAGAAGCCTCGGGTTTCAATTCAGGTAGAAATATTAATATAATAAAAAATCAGCATTTCAAGGATGTTGTCAAATGAGAAAAACAGTGTGTATTTTTGCTATGTTGTCAGTAATATTGATTGTTCTATTACCGGAACTGCTTGTTGCGGACGAAAAGATATGGACCTGTGATTCAATTGTAAATGAAAGAAAGTACAAAGCGGTTAAGGAATTGAAACCTGTTCTTTTAGTCGGGGCCAGAAACGGAACACTCTCGGGTAAGATAATTGTCGAATCT
>CAITEH010000037.1 GCA_903891415.1 Candidatus Firestoneibacteriota bacterium | reverse complement strand
GTTCTGATACCATTCTCTGTATCTGAATAAAAGTAATGTAGCTGAAAGTTTTGTTTCAGCTTTTTAAACAACAATTCTATATCCCAACGCTTTTTGTAAAGAAATGCCACTTCTTCGTTGCTTATTTCAAAGTTGTTGGTAATAAATTCATATACTCTACCTTTTTCGTCTTTATAAGTAACTTTACGCAAGCAAAGAGCCTTTTGGTTTTTGTCCTCTTTGTATTTCAAGTGGATATGTTCTTCTTTCATTACCCCATATTCTTTATCGGTTAGCGTTTTTTCAAACAATACTTCTTGCACCTCATATACAGCATTACTCTTAAGCCGACAAACAAAATTCACTTTTTCTTGTGTCCATCTGGCAAACTGTAAATAATGGTTATAAGCTTTATCAAAGACTATCATACTGTTTGGTGGCAAGATTAAATACTTTAAAAAGGTTTTATCATGCGATTTGGCTTCGCTTATTTTTACAAACTTGCTTGTGTTTGAATGAGCATCAATCATCATGTGAACCTTTAATCCTCCCTTCTTTTTACCATCATTCTTCGGATTTCTTCCGACGCCCTTCATTATATCGGAAAACAGTCTGATAGTGGTAGAATCAAATATAAAAAACTTTTCAAAGGATATGTCTTTAATTCGGCTGACCGACAAAAGTGGGGTAAAGTATTCCAATAGTTCAAAGTAAAATTCCTTAAACAGTTCGTTAGTCCGATTTCGTAGTCCATCGCCAGCAGTACTCTTAGCAGGAGAACTCTCCATTCCCAAATAATTTAACTTGCCTTGCATGGCTTGCATCCCATCGCATACTTCTCCCATAGAGTCACATCTGCTAAGGATGCCAAAAAGCATTGTTACCAATTGATTCCAGGACGTAAATGTCTTGTAATATCTATCTGATGACATCTTTTGAACCAATACATCAAATTTTTCTTTTGGTAGAAGATTAATTATTTGTTTAAAAATCGGCTGACCGACTAAATTTTTCTCATTATCTTTGCTCATGTTATACGTTTTTGTTCCCAAACGCAAACATATAACTCTTTTAAGTAGGTGAGCCAGTCTCACCTACTTTTATCTTTAAATTTTTAGTCGGTTAGTAGTATTTGTTTATGTATAAAATATTGTTGGGATTAATACCCTTTTCTTTCAGCTCTTCAATTATTATTTTCAGAAAAGTACTCTTCCCGCACCTTCTGATACCTGTAATTACCTTTATTACTGGCTTATTAATAAAAGGGCTTATCCTTCTTAAATATATTTCTCTTTTTATCATAATCGAACATACTATGTTTATTTACAAAAATAATAAATAAATCGATTATAATCGAATTAAATAAATTTTATTTTTATAAATACTATTTGCTTCTTTTTTCCATATTAATTTCCCTATTAATATAATCTTCTGTAAATGTGTCAGATAAACAATAAATTCCAGCTAAAGCATCAATAAGTTGGTTCGATAATATGTCCTGAGTTGTGACAATTAGTGCGGTAGCATTTTCCATTCTTTTAAAATTTTAGCCAGAGGGCTATTGATGACATCTTTTAGAGGAGAACGAAAAACGAAGACT
>CAITEH010000036.1 GCA_903891415.1 Candidatus Firestoneibacteriota bacterium | reverse complement strand
GGGTGAAGCTCGAGCTGTCGGTTGAAGACTGGACTTTGCCCGATCCGCAGGATTATCGTACCTGGATGGATTTTGTGGAATCCCCGGATACGCTGGCAGTGGAATACAATGTTCCACTCTGGTCTGAAAAACACTGGAAACTGATAGACCGGTCTTTCCAGCTCTTAAGCCCCACCGGTGGCCGCACGCTTTACATTCCGCTCCTTTGCCGGACTAACTTCGGCAACGAGCAGTCAATGGTGCGCTGGATAAAAAAGGGCGAAAATAAATACGAGTACGATTATAGTGTTATGGATAAATATCTGGACTCCGCTGAGAAGAACCTGGGTAAACCTAAATTGATAATATTCCTGGTCTGGGATATCTGTATGTCTGCAAAGTCACTGGAAAGAGGCCTTTGGTCCAAGGATAATGCCACGGGCAAGAGCCGCGCGGAATTGCTGGGCAAGGGTCCCCGTGTAACAGTTATTGACCCGGCGACCCGGGAAACCGGTGTATTGATACTTCCCAGGTATGAGGAAGAGGCAAGCCGGGCGCTCTGGGAGCCGTTGTTTGCGGAAGTAAAAAAGCGGATGGAAAAACGCGGGTTGGAAAAAACAATGATGCTGGGTATAATGCCCGATCTCTGGCCGAACAAAGAAGAAGTAACATTTTGGAAGGGTGTTTCGGGAGGACTGGCATGGGCTATTCACGGGCATGCCGGCGCCGCTAAAGATGTCATGATAGGAAATAAAGGGCTGTATAAGATTGCCGATATTGGCTATGCGGCCTATGTATACAACCTGATGTATAACGTTAATCCGGATAAGGGACGGTTATACGGCTGGCAGAACCCGGCACTTTTAACGTGCTACCTGCGTCTCGGAGAGTTGAACCGGTCTCCGGGGTCTTATACCCGCGCGCTTCCGGCCTTTTACATTACAGGAGGGCAGCGCGGCGGGGGACGTATAGGGGGAGATTTCTGGCCGGCGATGAAAAATAGCAAAGGCGAACGCGCGGGGGCTGTCTTTGCGCGCTACCCGGAAAATAACTGGCGAAACCTGGATATTTCTGACTGGTTCCTGGCGCCGGGCCCGGAGGGCGCTGTTTCTACAGTCCGCCTGGAGTGCTTAAACGAAGGGATACAGGAATGTGAAGCAAGGATCTTTCTCGAAGACACGCTTTTAGACAGCGGAAAAAAGGCAAAGCTCGGAACGGAGCTGGCTAAACGCTGCCAGGACGCGCTTGATGAACATCACCGCGCGATGTGGAAAACGGTTTGGAATAATGAGGAAGATATGAAACTCATAGGACAGGCCGGCGGTTCCCGGAACCCGGTTGAGGCGATGATCCAGGCACTTATAAGGGCCGGCAAACCAATTAAGTATCACGGGGAAGCCAGTATTCCCATTCAAGTTGAAGAGTCCAAGAAAGGGCAGGAGTGGTTTGCCCTTGGCTGGCTGGAACGGGAAAAAAAGCTCTTTGATCTTGCAGGCGAGGCCGCGGTGAAACTTAATCCGAAGTGACGCAAATTTGAAAAATTGAAGAGGAGCAGGTATGCGGCCAAAAATGGCGGTAGGGGCGCAGTCAAGGGAAAAAAAATTATTTTCAATGTTCTTTGTTTTTTTTCTCTGGCTTGCACTGGTACTGGTTTGTCCTGCAAACGCCAGGGTCCCGGAAAAAGATCCGGAGTGGGCGGGCCTGCCGGTAACACTCCAGCAGGAAATAGAAGGCAAACATCCGCGCCTGCTGCTGACAGCTAAACGCCTTCCGGAATTGCGTGCTTATTATAACAGCGAGAACGCGGCGCTCTACCGGCAGCAATTTCTTGACCAGCTAAAAAAATCCGTTGTGCCAAAAGATCACAAGACCAGCCCGGGGTGGGGACAGGAGATCGGGCTTATGAATATGCCGACCGTTGCTCTTCATTACATTTTAACGGGGGACAAGAATTCCCTGGCTGTTTGCAAAGGCCATCTGCAATGGCTGGCCGGAACAGCCAATTGGACTTATGGCGGTGAGCCCCTTGTTGAGAATTCACCTCAAGCTTACGCGAAAGTCCTGGAAACTATGAAAAATATGCCGCCTGCAGGCGAGGATAACAGCGATACGACCGCTGCTTTCACCCTGGTCGGAGCTGCTCTTATATGGGACTGGCTTTATAACGACCTGGAGCCGGCCTTCCGGGAACAATTCCGCCAGATACTCTGGCAGCATGCCCGGGCGATGTATTACGGCGGGCATTTGGCCGGCAATCCCGGCGGCCATTACTGGCGCACCTACCCGATGTATAATCACCGGTGGTTCCGGGATTGGGGCCTGACCTTTGCGGTCGTGGCAACAACGGAAGGAAAACCTGAAGAACAATGGCTGCTGGGCAATCTGCGGAAAGAACTGCAGTTCATGGCGGAATGGCTGGCGCCGGACGGCAGCCAGCATGAAGGCCCCGGCTATGGTTCGAGTTCAGGCGCTCTGGGCATGACCTTCCAGGTCTCGGATGAATGCCTGGGCACCCGCCATTTGGACTCACCTTTTTTCCGCAATGTCAGCATGTTCGCTCTGCAGGAATCGGCGCCCGGTATGAAAGAAGCATTTTTCTTTGCCGATTGCTTTACAAAAGCCGCAAGCCTGCATCCCTATTATTTGAAAACCTCGGCTTACTTCAAGCAGGCGGACCTTATGGACGGTATCCGCCAGTATATGAAAGTCTTGCAAAAAAGCTGGGATGTCCGGGCCTATGGCTGGCTGTCCCTGCTTTCGGATGATCCCAAACTCCAGGGCGGCCAGTATACCCGGCTGCCGGCGACTATATTTTTCCCGGATCTGGGTATGACCATTGTGCGGGAAGCCTGGCAGGATAACGCGGTAGCCGCGATGTTTAAATGCGGGCCTCCGGGAGGGTACAAACTTAACTCCTGGCGCCCGGTAAAAAAGGCCGAGAGCGGTACAGATCCCGGCATTAATGTGGCGCATGATCATCCCGACGCAAATTCTTTTGTGATCCTCGGGAACGGCGATTATCTGGCGGAAACTGACCGGTACCCTTTGAAACCGGGAAAACTATCCAGCAGTGAAAATACCATTCTTATCGAAAAGATCGGCCAGGCCATGCAGGGCCGTGTGGAAGGCGAAGAATGGTGGCAGCCTTCAAAGAACGATATGACCAAAATGGGCGTGATCACCGCCTGGAAAGATGCCGGAGACGTGGTGATCTCCGAAGGTGAGGCCTCCGGTTCCTATGAGGCCTATAAGGATGCCAAAGCGAAAAAAAGCCGGCCCGCGCTGGACAGGTTCCGCCGTGATTTCATCTGGGTAAAAGGCGGCTATATACTGGTACTTGACGATATTCGCGCGCCTAAGCCGGTTGAAATTACCTGGCTGATGCAGGGGGCAAAACTTGAGGCCGTGGACCCGGCAAAAAATCTATTCCGGTTGAGCAAAAATAAGGCCGCTTGCGAATTTCAGCTCCTGGCAGACACAGAATTTAAAACAAACATCGGGGTCTCAACCGCGAATGATCATAATAAGCCGCTAAATTGGCAGCAGCTGCAGGCAAGCGCCGAAACAAAGGCCATACGGTTCGTCAGTATCTATGATCCCTGGGATCACAAAGACCTTAAATTGACCTTTGAACCGGCCGGACCGGAAAAAGCAAAGATCAAAGTCTCCGGCAGGGGAATTGCCGACACCTGGGAATGGACCGCAGGAAAAGGAAAATTCGAAGCCGCCACTCTGCACGGAACGCGCCGGAATGGCTTTGATGTGCTCAGTGATGCAGAGAAGTCCGTTCCTCCGCCGCATGATTGAGAGAAGCAACGACTGATAGAAGACTATGGAAAATGCAATTTCATAAAATGGGAGGAATTCAAGTGAAATATATTTTGGAGCAAAGGAAGAAACGGTCAGGAGTTAAAATAAGCTCCCGGCTCAGCGCTCTGCTGGTTGCGCTGCTATTGGTTTTACACGGGGCGCAGGCGGTTTTTGGACAGGAGAAGGGAGAGCTCCAACTGAAGCCGGAAATGCCGGAATTGAATATGAAGATGCCGATTTATCTGAAGGGCGGGGTCTCGCGGAATGATTACTCCGGTGTAAAGGTCACGATGCCGGAAAAAATAGGGCTCCAGGGCCACCCGCGGCTGTACATGGACCGGGCGGAGCTCGTTAAGTGGCGGGAAGATATTCAAAAAACTGAGAGAGGGCGGTCCGCCTTCAAAAGCGTGGTGGATTTCGCAAACGGTTTTTTGAGCTCGAAAATTGTATTGCCGGATCCAAAAGTGCCGGCGCAGGCCAAGGACCGGGGTGACGCAGCTGCTAAGGCGCATAACCGGCTTTCCAACGCAGCCGGGCGTCTGGGGTGGGCTTACCAGCTTTCGGATAATGAAGCGTTCGCGGAAAAAGCCCGGGAGATACTGGTGGGCTATGCCAAGCTTTATCCCGGTGAATATACCGAGCATAAAGGGGTTAATCCCCATGATGCAGCTAAGGTCATGTCCCAGCGCCTGAGCGAAGCTATGTGGCTTTTGCCGTTGATCCAGACCTATGACATGATCTATTACGCGAAATGCATGACAGATGCCGATCGCAAGCTGATCGAGAGCGATCTCCTGCGGGCGGCCATAACCTTTATTAACGGCAAGCACGACGCGGCGGCGGAAGTGAAACAGAAAAACAGTAAGAATTCTAACTGGCGGATGGAAGAACCGGCCTCCGGGGGCGCCGCCATGGGCAATTGGGTGAATTTTTACAACGCGACATTTGTGCAGGCGGGGATAGTCCTTGGAGATAAGGACTGGATTGATCTGGGCGCGGCCGGTACCCGGTTAATGATAGCCCGGGGCATCGGGGATGACGGCATGTGGAAGGAAGGCGCGATCGGTTACCAGTATTTTGCCCGCATGGCGCTGATACTATGCATGGAGCCGCTGGCGCGGCAAGGGATAGACGTTTACAGTACTGGCAAGGCCAGGGTTAAGAATCTGTTTGACTCGGTCTATAAATATGCTTATCCGGACGGGACCATGCCGGGAATTAATGATTCAGGCAGGGCAAACGTGGGCGGAGATTATATGGCAGGGGCCTATGATTTTGGCTGGCTGCGTTTCAGGGATCCAAACTACGGGGGCGTGGTAAACGCGGCTCCAAGACAGATAATGCAGTCTGAGGGTGTTTACTTTCCGACCGTTATTTATGAAAAACTTCCGGAACAGCCCCTGCAGGGCCTGGATTCGGTGATTTTTGACGGTTTGGGTTTCAGCATTATGCGGGGATTTAATAACGGGGACCCGACCTATATATTGCTCAAGACCGGCTTGCCGACGGGCGGGCCGCACGATCACCCGGATAATCTTAATTTGATAATTTTCGCGGACGGAGATGAGCTTTGCGGTGAACCCGCGTTTTTCCGTTATGAGGATAATAAGCACGGGGAGTGGACGAAAACGACTTTGGGCCATTATTCTCTGGCCGTAGATGAGCATAATCAGGCGAAATGCACCGCGAGGTTGACCGGTTTCTATGATGCCGGGGCCGTCAAGATAATGCGCGGGCAATGCGCCGGCGCCTATCCCGACGTGGCTCTGGACCGGACGGTAGTACAGATGCCGGATTATATAGTAGATGTTTATCAGGCCTGGGGCAAAAAATCGCATACCTTCGACTACCCGCTGAGTTTTCCCGGAGAACTGGACAAAATGAAAGGCGTTGCGGCAGAAAAACTGAAGTCCATGGGTACACAACCCGGCTACAAGTTGTTCATGACCCTGGACCCTGTGACTGTCAACGGGAACTGGTCAGGTATCTGGAAACGCGAGGCGGCGGCCGGCGGAAAAGACCCAGGGGAGCTCAAGGTAACGGTACTGGAAAATGGCGAAACGAAGAGCTTTTGCGGTATCGGTGCTGATGACAGGCAGAAGGCCGTACTGAGGAGAACCGGCACTTCAGCCGTATTTACTGCCCTGATAGAACCGTTTAAGGTAATACGCGCTGTGAAGGCGGCGGAAAACTTCAGTCTAAAAGGACCCGTGCCGGGATATGGACTCAAGGTGACGCGCGTTGACGGGGGAACGGACCTGATAATAGTAAGATTGGATCCGCAAAAAAATCAAAAGCCGGCGGGCGTGACTACCTTTGAAGGCGGCACGACCGACGCCTTAGTTTCGGTGGTACGGATGGATAACTCAGGTAAAGTTATTGAGGCCGGTTTTATCGGCGGGACCAAACTTACCGGGGGCGGCAAGACTCTTACAAGTTCCGAAGCAGGTATAAAGTGGGAAAAGTAGGACCGCTAGCTGAAGTATTTTCAAAAGCCGGGTTGACATAAGCAAAAAGGAAGTGTTATGCCGTCAAGAGAAAACGGAATACGCGGGCTATTTTATATTATTTCAGCCGTTATTTTATTGCCTTTTACTGTCCTGGCTGAGGGCGTTACCGTTATTGACTCCCGCAGTAACTGGAGAATATTCAGCGTTATTAAACCCCCGGTAATTCAAGACGGCACCGACATTTCCATCGCCAAATTTAATAACAGGTGGCTGGACTCTGCTTCCCAACCGGTTGCGGATAACTGGAACAAACAGGATTTTGATGATTACGGCTGGCTGCGCGGGCCTTTAGCCCTCGCACCGGATACCCCCCTGGTGGACCGGCTTTACTTGCGCGGGAAAATTACGGTAAAAGATACGGTTGCGGGGAACCTTAAACTTTCCGCGGAGTATCACGGGGGAATAATTGTATATTTGAACGGCGTGGAGATCGGCAGGAAGAATGTAGCAAATGCTGCAGGGATGGGGCCAAAACCGGCTCTTCTTGCCGACAAATATCCTTCCGAGGCGTTTGTAACTGAAAAAGGGGATTTTCTCTCTTTGTCCCGTTATGCCAAACCCCAACCGACAGAGCAGGATAAGGAACGGACCAAGTTATGGGAAAGGAACGCGGAAATAGAACTTCCCGCCGGAACTCTGAAAAAGGGCGTAAATATTCTGGGTATAGAACTCATCAGGTCAGCGTACGATAAGGCGTCCCAAAAAATCGCCGGTGCAAAGCGGGAAAATAATTTTCCCCAGGAGTTCTCCTGGGCTACCTGCCGTATTACAAAGCTTGAACTAGCGGCGCGGAGTGCCCAGGGCCTGGTGCCCGACACCGGCAGGCCCGGGGGTTTACAGGTTTGGAACGGGGATATTATGGCCGGAGATTATGATCTTGATTATGGAAGTGTGTCCGAACCCCTAAGGCCCGTAAAGATCTCCGGCCCGCGTAACGGGGTCTTTACCGGCAAGGTAATTATCGGTTCTACCGGACAGATCCGGGGGCTTTCTGTCAAAGCCGGGGATTTGAAGGGGCCGGCTGTTATTCCGGCATCAGCCATAAGGATACGCTACGGGATGCCCTGGGGCAAGGAAACCATTTCTTTTCCCGGCAGTAAGAATAGTTCCAAACTCATGGGGGCTTTAAGCGATAACCCTCTTAAAGAATATCTTCCCGGGAACGCGGGTGCCGGCTCCGCACCGGGCGCTGTTGCCCCGGTCTGGCTAACTGTAAAAATACCCAAAGATGCCGCGCCCGGAACTTATTCCGGGAGCTTAACCGCCCGCATTTCCTCAGAAAAGGAACTTTTGATACCGGTGGAGCTGGAAGTACTGCCGTGGACCCTGCCTGAGCCGCAGGACTACCGGACCTGGGTGGATCTTATCGAATCCCCGGATACTCTCGCTGTTGAATATAACCTTCCTTTGTGGTCGGAGAAACATTTCAAACTGATAGCCGGCTCTTTTGAACTTATCTCGGGTACCGGCGCAAGAACTGTCTATATTCCCGCCATAGCTCATACAAATCTGGGTAACGAAGAGTCAATGATACGCTGGATAAAAAAACCCGGGAATAAATATGACTGGGATTTTTCTATAATGGAAAAATATCTTGACCTGGCACAGCAGCATCTGGGTACTCCGAAAATAGTGGCGTTACAAGTATGGGAAATATATATGCGAAAAGCCGCCCTGGGGAAAAATACCAGGTTTGATGACTTTACCCGGCTGGGGGTACCGCAGGTCACTTTTCTGGATCCTGTTACCAAAAAGACGGAGTTAGGTAAACTTCCTCCGCTGGATGACCCGGGAAGCAAAGCCGTTTGGCGCGACCTTATAGAACAGGTGCAGGCAAGGTTAAAAAAACGCGGGCTGGAGAAGGCCTTGATGCTCGGGATGTTCTGCGACTGCATGCCTGAAAAAGAAGATGCCCAGTTCTTTAAAGATGTGGCTCCGAAATTGGCCTGGGTTCAGCAGGGGCACTCTATCTTTAAGAACCTTCAGGATGTCGCAGAAGTCGGCTATAACGCGACCGTGTGGGGCTTTGCTTTTGGTGACGGCAGAGCGCAGACAAATCAGAAAGCTAAACCTCTTTGTGAGAGTTTACACGGCTGGAATAACCCGAAGTTAAACGCGATCTTTGACCGTGCCTTGGATCTGGATGAAAATTCCACCAATAAATGGTATTTTTTTACGGAGACCGCTATTACCAGTGAACTCCGGGGCATGGGCCGCCTGGGCGCGGACTTCTGGAAGGCAGTCAAAGATAAAAACGGCAACCGCACCCAGTGGGTGCATGAAAGGTATAGAGAGGGGGACTGGGGCGGCAGTGTGATCCTGCTGCTTTTGGGAAGTTCTATCCTGGCGCCCGGAAAAGAGGGACCTGAAGCGACCAACCGGCATATAGTTTTTCAGGAAGGTATACAAGCTTGTGAAGCAAGGATATGCCTGGAAAAGGCCCTTATGGAGGATAGATCCCGGCTTGGACCCGAGCTCGCGGCCCGCTGTCAGGCCCTGCTGGATGAACGGCTATTTTATATGTGGCGCAGTTTGAGCAATCACGAACTCCAGGGGGTTTGGAATGCAACCTTCTGGAGGTCCGGCAATGTCACTAAAGCCGCGGGTCAAAGATATTTTCAGGGTTCAGAGTGGCAGAAACAGGCGGAAAAACTTTTTCTGCTCGCGGGCGAAGTGGAAAAAAAGCTCGATAAAAAATAGTTATTCCGGTGAACTTAAGAAAGGTATAAACTGATATAGCTGATGATACAATTTAATCTGAATTTTACCGCTCAAAAAAATACAGGTCCGGGAGTTTTAGATGAAGTATAATTTGTCAAAAGAAGAAATTTTAAGGCTTAGAGGCCTGGCTAAGCGGCAAGCCGAAATTGCGGCATTGCCTGTGATGCAGATACGAAAGAAGAGATGGACAGATACGAACGACGGAATCCCCGGCGCCCGCCCGCCTTTTGCGATTGAAAGTTGGACCTTTGACAGGGATTTTATGCCGGAAGAACTCTTTCAGTGCAGATCTGAATACGGGCGCAGGCTGGAAAGCGGCTTCCTGCGCAATATCCGGCATCACGAGCTCCTTAATGACGATCATGTCTGTCCTGCTTCGCTTGATATTGGCTGGCATGTTAAATATAATGAATTTGGAATAGAGATACATACTGATTACGCCAAAGACGCGGATGGAGTGACACTGGGTTATCATTTTGAGCACCCTATCAAAGACCTGGCAGGCGGGTTTGCTATGATAAAACCTGCTACATTTGAGCTGGACAGAGAAGGTACCGAAGCGGAATTTTCATTTCTGAATAACACGTTTGGTGATATCCTTCCGGTAGTCAACCGGTACGGTCCTGATATTCATAATAGCCTCACACAGCGTCTCATCCGGCTTATGAGCATGGAAACATTTTTTATGGCGATGTATGACGCTCCGGACCAGCTTCACGGGTTGATGGCTCAACTTAGAGATAATGCGAAGAGAGAAGCGCTCTGGGCGGAAAAAGAAGGACTGTTGATCTTGAATAATGATAATCAGTGCACCTGCGGCACCTGTTTTAACTTTACGACCCTGCTCCCGAAACAAAAAGGCGCAATAGCGCCGGGAAAGGTAAAGTTATCTGACCTCTGGGGGGCTATGGACAGCCAGGAGACCGTCGGCGTCTCTCCCGGGTTGTTCCATGAATTCTGTTTTCCGTATTACCGGGACCTGGCGGAAATGTACGGCCTTGTTTACTGGGGTTGCTGTGAACCTGCGGACGCAATATGGGAAAAGTCGTTGAGCAAACTTCCCAATCTGAAGGCGGTCTCCATATCACGCTGGGCAAATGAAGAGTATATGGCAAATGAACTGAAAGGGCGAAGTATTGTCTATTCCAAAAAGCCCAATCCCAATCTGCTCGGGGTGGATGTAAAGTTGAACGAGGAAGCCTGGGCCGCTGATATAAGAAAGACCCTGGAATTGACCGCACCAAGGAATGTTCCTACTGAATTTGTCGTCAGGGATGTCTATACTATGCACGGGAACCTTGGAAAGGCAAAGCGCGCGGTGGAGCTCGCGATGAAAGAGATAGACCGGTTTTTCCCGGGTTAAGCAGCAAATTTTCCTGTTGGAATACATTCAAAAATATTAAGTAGTAATTTAGAAAAGTATTTTCGATAATTATTGCCTCGAAGTGTCAAAAGGAGCCAAAAATGAGAAGGTTTAAAATATTTATATGCCTGCTGGCATGCCTCGTCCCCTGTATGGCTGAGGATTACAATCTCGTAAAAGATGTCGTTTATGGGAAAGGCGGCGATATTGAGCTAAAAATGGATTATCTGACCCCCAAGGTTAAAAGCCAAAAACCTCTGCCGGCAATTGTCTATATTCATTATGGCGGGTGGAAAGGTGATGAGAATTCCAGGTCAGTGGGTATTGCGCCTCTGGCACTGCTCGTTAACCGCGGATATTTTTGCGCGACGATAAGTTACAGGTACGCGCCTAAATATACCTATCCTGCGCAAATAGAAGATTGCAAATGCGCGGTCAGATTTTTAAGGGCCAAGGCAAAAGAGTTTAATATTGATCCGGATAATATAGGCGCTATGGGAAGTTCGGCAGGAGGGCACCTGTCCGCGCTTTTGGGCGCAACCGGAGATGTAAAAGAACTTGAAGGCACGGGCGGCTTTGAGGGTTTCTCCAGTAAAGTCCAGGCAGTTGCAGCTTTTTGCGGGGTATTTGACGCTGCCGCTCTTTTTCTTGAGCATAAAAGTATAAGAGGCACGCTGATAGATTTTATAGGCTGCGACCTGGAAAGCGGAAAAGAAAAATATCAAAAAGCAAGTCCGGTCTATTATTTAACAAAGAACGCGCCTCCGTTCCTGGTCGCCCACGGGGATAAAGACAGGGTCGTCCCTATAAGACAAAGCGAGCTCCTTGTCGGGAAACTGAAGGAACTGGGGATCCCTTATGTGTATTATCCTTTGAAAAAAGGAGAACACGGGAGCGGAGGAGAATGGAAAATATTCTGGGACGGCAGGATAACAGGCGAATTTTTTGATAAATATCTGAAAAAATAAATTATTTAATATATAAAGTATTAACGACCGTTGAAAGGAGTTTTTATGAAAAAAGCTGCTCCAAAAACAGTCAGCGCGTATCTTGCCGGGCTGCCTCTGAGTTCAAGAAAAGCGCTGAAGAACTTGCGGGCTATTATTAAGAAAGCGGCACCCGAAGCAGAAGAGGTGCTCAGTTATCAAATGCCGGCGTTCAGGCAAAACGGAATTCTTGTCTATTACGCGGGCTTTAAAGATCATCTTTCTTTATTCGTTGCCAGTTACGGGGTCCTGAAAGCTTTTAAAAAAGAATTAAAACACTACCTGTCCGGTAAGGCGACCCTGCGGTTCACCGCAGAAAAACCCTTACCCGCTGTTCTTGTTAGAAAACTTATCAAAGCAAGGGTAAAAGAAAATACCGATAAAGAATAAAGGGCAGTTATCCCTTTTAGCCTGACTGCGGGCTAATGGACTTGCTCTTGGACTTTAACAATGTTATAAATTGATAGAGTTTGAATGTTAAACGGACATAATACAAAAGGTCTAAAGGAGAAAATAGTATGAAATGGTTTGCGAGAGTTGTTTCGCTGCTTGCACTTTCTATAACAGCATTTCCTGCTGAGGGCAAAGATATCGGCGCAATGGCAAAGGGTTCCAAAATAAAAATAAACGGAGGAACGGTCGAGATAATAGATAGCGTGAATCCTGAAATAATTAAAAGCAAATTTGAGAAACAGTTCACCTACGATAAAGCGGATAACCCGAAATTGAAAGAACTTGCGTTAAAATATAAATTAAAAGATGTGATCGCAGGCGGTAAAACAGAGTTCGACCGGATGGTGCTCCTTAGCGATTGGGTCCACAGGCAGTTTAAGAAGTTCGGCCAGCCCTCTAAGAATACGGTTAATGCTCTGGAAATTCTCGAGCTGGTGCAAAAAGGCGGTGTTTTTTATTGTGCCCAGTATTCCAGTGTTTTTATGTCAAGCTGTTACAGCCTGGGTTGGGTTGCAAGGGACCTGGGTTTGCACCGGCTGCTTGGAAATCCCGGTTCCCCGGAGCATTCTGTTCCCGAAGTTTGGTCAAACCAGTATAGAAAATGGATCATTATGGACCCGACCTTTAATATTTATATAGAAAAAAACGGGCTGCCTTTGAACGGCAATGAGCTCAGGGACGAATATTTTGGCAATAAAGGAGAAGACCTTACCTACGTGCAAGGCGCGGAAAAACGCAAATTTAAAAAAAGCGAGCTGCCGATAAAATACACGGAACTGGCCGGGTTTAGCGTTAACGCATTCTATATTGACTGGTACTCCTTTTTGTTTTTTATGGATAACTCAAATTATATGGATAACCCGCCCAGTTTCGGCAATAAATGTTTTATGATCTATGATGAGCGCAATAGCTCTGTGAAATGGCATAAAAGAGATGTCCCAAAAGATAAAAAAGAAGCGTACTGGACGCTTGGTGAAGCAAATATGGCTATTGTCCCCGGAGCTAAAGGAAAACTGGAAGTGGAACTTAGTACCAATACGCCCGATTTTGGTACTTTTCTTGTGAAAGAAGATGATAAGGAATGGAAAGAAGCCGGCAATAAATTTTCCTGGGCCTTAAACCCCGGGCTAAATAAATTAACTGTAACCACGCGGAACAATACGGGTGTTAAAGGGCCTGAAAATTCAATCAGTATTAAATTTGAGCCATAGGTATTAAAAAAACACGGGAACTGTTTGACAATTGTAAACAGGTTTGTTGATCTTGAGAAGATAAAAAAAGTAAAGAGGGAGCAAGATGTTTTTACGGTTCGCACCCTTTGTATAAGGATTGCAGGTGTATTGTGGTTTATGAAAGTACGAAATCAAAGCTTTGAGCTTGCAGCTTTTTCTCTTTTGCGAAGGAGCGGAAATGCAGAGGACAGTTGTAGCTTTTGGAGATTCTATAACCCGGGGGTACGCGCTTAGACCGGGTGAAGGTTGGGTTGAACTGCTTTCTGCCTCTTTGAAGTCGAATCCCGGTGAGTCCATTTTGGTATTTAATGCGGGAGGTAACGGCAATACTTCGGCCGAAGGCCTGAAGAGAATAGAGCAGGATGTACTGGCCCATATGCCGGGCAAAGTGCTTGTTGAGTTTGGCGGAAATGATGCCGTCCATGATGACCGCGCGGTATGTGTTGATGCTTTTGAGAATAACCTTAGGACTATTTATCACAAAGTTAAAGCTAAAGGCGGCGAAGTTATTTTTGTGACCTTTCCCCCGGTAGTCAACGAATGGCATCAAACCCGTGGAGATAAATACTACGGTAAATGGGGCGGCCTGGACGGCTGCGTTGAAGAATACCGTATTGTAACCCGGAAACTGGCAAAAAAATTGAACTGCCGGCTCTTTGACCTGGATAAACTGCTCAGGGAGAAGCTGTCCGCAGGGAAAAAAGAGGACTATATCAAAAAAGACGGAGTACATTTAACTCCAAGAGCCAACAAACTGATAGCTGATAGAGTATTAAAACTCTTTGATGTCTGGCTCAAATCTACCGGTTACTAGTATTCTTTATCTTGGCTTGACAATAAATACTTTCCTTTTGTAATAACTGCAGTTTATTTGCTATAATCAGTTGTAATTTCTTGGGAACTGAAATTATTAATTGCTATTTATCAGCAATAAGCAATCAGTAATTAGCAATCGTTTTCCGGAGAGCTGTCCACCAAATATAGAATAAATATTTGGTGAGATCTCGCCACTTTAATTAAAAAGTGGCGGAGCCGAGTTGGTCGAAGGTGTTTGACTTGAATTTTGTTTGATAGAATAAATTATTCTTATGTTAATTGTCTTAATCAGCAATAAGCAATCAGTAATTAGCTATCGTTTTCCGGAGAGCTGGCCGAGTTGGTCGAAGGCGCTTGACTCGAAATCAAGTGTGCTCGCAAGGGTACCGCAGGTTCGAATCCTGCGCTCTCCGCCAAAAATTGCCAGGCAATTTTTGGCGGGATCTCGCCACTTTGAAGCAAAGTGACGGATCCGCCACCTTATTGTATCTTTAGGTATTTTGGAGTTCAATTATACGTTTCGTTTACTTGAATGCCTCACGGCATGAGAGGTGAAAATGAGAATGATTGCTTTGACTAAGCTCCAGAAGTTTGCCGCTTTTTCCGGGCTAATTACTGCAGCTATCGGGCTGGTCGCTATTTTGGGAGCGTTGACCGGCTGGCGGTTGTTTTCGGGTTTTGGAACGAGTTACCTGCCCATGTCTCCTGTTCCCGGGGTGGCTGTTTTTGTTCTCGGGATAATAATGGCCGCTTTTGCCAGAAAAAATACTTTTGATAAAAAAGATCACCTTACGTCCGTGGTTTTGCTGTTCATAATCCTGGCGGGACTGGGCATAAGTTTTGGCGAGATCATAAAAATAGAGCCTTCGGCGGGCCGATCCACGCTTTTAGTCGGGCTTGTATTTCTTTTTTCATCCCTGTCGCTTTTTCTTAAAAATAATTATTGGAACCGGGCGTTTGTTAATGATTTTGTGAGCGTGGCGGGAATAATTTCCGGTTCTCTGGGCCTGGCGGTTATCCTGGCGCATGTCTTTGATCTCTTCAGTTATTATGGCGGGGAGAATATCCCTGTTTCCCTGAATGCCGGCGCCTGTGCCATGTTCCTGGGCCTCGGGCTGGTAGCACTGTGCGGGGACCAGTCAGCAATAATCAAGCGTTTCTCCGGTGACACCTTACACGCGAAGCTCCAGAGAATGATCGTGCCTTTTACGGTCCTGGGAGTTTTACTTCAAAGTATGGTGCTGGTCTATCTGGAAAAAATTATCAGGCATAATTTTGCCCTGGTGAATGCCCTGGAAGATGTCTTGTTTTCCATAATTTTCATCTGCGCGGCTTCCGTTGCCCTGAAGAAGGTCTTTGTGGATGTGAGGAAAACTGAAGAAGAACGAAAAAAGACAGAACGCCTGCTGCTGGAAAGTGAAGAAAGGTTCCGCCTGCTCTTTAACAGCGGAAGAGACGCGGTATATGTCCAGGGAATAAGCAAAGATGGACGTTTGGGGAAATTTATTAAAGTAAACGATGTTGCTTTCCGGAGACTGGGTTATACAAACGAAGAATTGCAAGATTTGCCGCCTTCTGCAATTTTTGCGCCCGGCCGCGGCGGTTGGACTCCCGGGGTTATTGAACAACTCCTGAAAAATAAAAATGCATTATTTGAGACTGAAGAGCTTTGTAAAGACGGCCGCAGGATCCCTGTTGAAGTTTCCAGCAGTTTATTTGAGCTGGATGGCGGCCCGGCAATTATCTCCATTGTCCGGGATATTTCCGGCAGGAGGCAAACACAAAAAAAGCTGAGAGAGAGCGAGGAAAAATTTTCCAAAGCCTTCTCGGAAAGCTTTGATGCTATAGCTATAAGCAGTATGGATGGGGTTTATGTTGAAGTCAACAAGGGATTTACAACTCTTACCGGTTATACTGCAGAAGAAGCTATTGGAAGATCCGCGCTTAAGGAACTTAAGATCTGGAAAAGTCCCGAAGACCGAAACCGTGCCATGAGCGAATTAACGGAAAAAGGTGAGATAAACAGTTTTGAAGTGGAAATACAGAACAAAAGGGGAGAAACAAAGATCACTCTTATGTCGGGGCGTTTTATTGAAATACTGGGACAAAAGCATCTGCTGACCCTGGTAAGGGACGTTACCCAACAGAAAAAACAGGAAAAACTCCTGAAAGAAACAAAAGAGCAGCTTGCCCTGGCTGTTTCGGGCTCGAGAGCGGGCCTTTGGGACTGGAAGATACAGACCGGTGAAGTCATACTCAATGAACGGCTGGTGGAGATACTGGGTTATACTTTACAGGAACTTGCTCCGATAAACGTGGAAACCTGGGAAAAATTAGGACATCCTGAAGATCTTATCAGGTCGGAAGAACTTCTTAATAAGCATTTTGCAAAAGAGACCGAATATTATGAATGCGAAGGAAGAATGAAGCATAAGGACGGCCGCTGGATCTGGATATTGGATAGAGGTAAAGTTAAATGAATGGGACAAGGACGGGAAGCCCGTAAGGATGACCGGGACGCATGTGGATATTACCGAACGTAAGAAAGCGGAAGAACAACTGAAAAAAAGCGAAGCTCACCTTAAGAAAGCGGAGGAAATAGGTAAAATAGGCAGTTGGGAATTTGACCTTAAGACAAAGGAAACCATCTGGTCCGAAGAGGTCTTTAAATTATTTGAGCGGGATATAGCCCTGGGTAATCCGGCTGTTGAAGAAATAGAAAGCCATTATTCTCAGGAAGATATAAAAAAAATACACGAAAAAATAGACCTGGCAATAAAGACCGGACTGGTATACGAATATGACTTTACGGTCAATCTCCCCGGAGAGAAAAAACGTATTATGCGCAGTAATGTTTCCTCTCTTAATGACCCGCAAGGCCGGGTGCTCAAGGTCTACGGAATTGTTCAGGACATTACGGAACACAAACAGCTCGAAGAGCAGTTGTTTCAGACGAAAAAAATGGAAGCCATAGGCACTTTATCCGCGGGGATAGCCCATGATTTCAATAATATGCTGGGCGTAATAATGGGTTATTCTGACATTTCGCTCAAATTGGCGGCAAAAAATATCAAAATAAAAGAAAATATCCAGCAGATAAAAAAAGCTGCGGAAAGAGCTGCCGCGTTAACGTCGCAATTACTGGCTTTCAGCAGAAAACAGCCCCGAGACAGGAAAGCAATATCTCTTAATGATTCTTTGACCGATGTAAAAAAGATGCTTGAACGGATCATCGGAGAAAATATTTATTTTGAACTGGAGTTAGATCCTGAGCTTGAAAACATCTACTCTGACAGAGGCCAGGTAGATCAGGTGATAATTAACCTGGTTACGAACTCAAAACAGGCCATGCCGGAAGGCGGAAGACTGGTAATAAAAACACAGAATGTTACGCTTAACGAAAGCTCCGCCCGCTATATCCCTAATTCAAGGGCCGGAGATTTTATTTGTATGTCTATTTTGGATACCGGGAGTGGAATGAGTTCTGAACAAAAAGAACATTTATTTGAACCTTTTTATACGACAAAATCTTTTGGCAAGGGGTCGGGACTCGGTTTGTCCGTGATCTACGGAATAGTAAAACAGCAGGAAGGCTGGATAAATGTTTTTAGTGATGAAGGTAAAGGTTCAGAATTCAAAGTATATTTCCCTGCCTATAAAGGGCAACAGCTAAGTGAAAAAAATAAAGACAAAGCAAGCAGAAAGCTTGTTTCCCTGCACGGTAAGCGTATATTACTGGTGGAGGATGACGGAGTATTCTTGAATATGATATGTGACCTGCTTAAGGAAGAAAAATACGTTGTGTTCCCGGCGGCAAACGCGAAAGAAGCCCTGAAAATATTTAAAGAAGAAAAAGGCAGGTTGGACCTGCTTTTTACTGATTCAGTCATGCCCGGAATGAACGGCCTTGAATTGGCGGAAAAACTGAAAGCGATAAACCCTGAAATTAAAGTGATAATCAGCAGCGGGTACCTTGACAGCCGGGCCGATATAGACGGTGCAAAAAATGAAGGGTATTACTTCTTATCAAAACCTTATGAGATAAAGGAACTCTCCGCTAAAGTCTCAATGGTCCTGGACCAGAAAAAAAACGCGGCAAAAGAGCCTAAGAAAAAAAGAAAAGGTAAGGCCGGTAAATAGAGCATTTGCTTTTAACAACAATTATTTAAAAGGAGAATAATAATGAGCTATGCTGAACACCTTGCGGTAGATTTACGCTGCGAATATCTTGTAAACCCTCTGGGTATCGGAGAAACTAATCCCCGGCTTTCGTGGCGGCTAGAGGACTCGAGAAAAGGCGCTTTGCAGACGGCCTATCAGATCAAGGCGTCTTCTTCCCTTGAGGGGCTTGAAACAAAGCCCGGCCTGTGGGACAGCGGGAAAGTAATAACGGATAAATGCCTGGATATTATATACTCGGGGAAAAAATTGAGCTCGCGCCAGGCTGTCTGGTGGCGGGTCCGGGTCTGGGACAGGGCAGGTGAGATTTCCGCGTGGAGCGGCCCTGCCTGTTTTGAACTGGGACTTCTTAACCCTTCTGATTGGAAAGCAAAATGGATAGGGAAGCCGTTAAAAAAAATGAAAATAAGCCAGCCCTGCCCGTACCTGCGCAAAACTATTTTTTTGCAACCGGGCGTGAAAAAGGCGCGGGTTTATGTGACCGCGCGGGGACTCTTTGAATTGCATATAAACGGCAAGCGCCTCGGGGAGGATTATTTTACCCCCGGCTGGACCGATTACAATAAGCGGATACAATATCTGGTCTATGATGTAACCGCAGAACTCTGCCCGGGCAGTAATGTCCTGGGGGCTATCCTGGGGGACGGCTGGTATGCCGGTTTTCTTGTCTGGGCTAGGAAGCATTATCTGTACGGCCATCAATTGTCTTTGCTCCTGCAACTGGAAGTCGAATATTTTGACGGTAAACGGGAAGTATTCTGTTCCGATCCTACCTGGAAGACTGCTCCCGGCCCGATATTAAGATCAGATATATATAACGGCGAGACCTATGATGCAAGGAAAGAACTAAAAAGTTGGAATACAGCTGAAGGCAAAGATTCTGCCTGGAAGAAAGCCGCTGTTTTTACGGCTCCCAAAGTACCTATCGTTGCCAAGTGTCACGGCCCCGTAAGAAAGCAGGAGCAGCTGCCGGCCCTCAAACAAACAGAACCTGAAAAAGGCGTTCATATCTTTGACCTGGGCCAGAATATGGTGGGCTGGGCAAAAATAAAATTAAGTGCCGGCAAAGGGACAGAAGTAAAGATACGCTACGGTGAAATGCTGAATGCAGACGGAACCCTCTATACCGCCAATTTGCGTTCTGCCGAATGCACTGACAGGTACATCTGCAAAGGCGGAAGCGAAGTATTTGAGCCGCATTTTACCTTTCACGGCTTCAGGTATATTGAACTTACGGGCTTGCGGAAAAAACCCGTAAAAACGGATGTAACAGGAGTAGTGCTGCATTCGGATATTCCGGAAACCGGAAAATTTTCTTCTTCTAATAAATTACTTAACCGCTTGCAGAAAAATATTGTCTGGGGCCAGAAAGGGAATTTTCTGGAAGTACCTACGGACTGCCCCCAGCGTGATGAGCGGCTGGGCTGGACGGGAGACGCGCAGGTTTTTATCCGCACGGCGGCTTTTAACCGTGACGTGGCGTCTTTCTTTACCAAATGGTGCACGGACCTTTCGGATTCACAATTTTCTGACGGAGCTTTCCCCTTTGTTGCGCCTGACGTGATCAGGGTCGAAGGCCGCGGAGCTCCTGCCTGGGCGGATGCCGGAGTTATCTGCCCGTGGACCATTTATCTCTGCTACGGCGATAAACGCATTTTAGAAAGGCAATATGACTCAATGAAGGGCTGGATAGAATGGCAGAGGAAAAGCAGTGCCGGGCTTATTAATGACCCGCCCTCTAATTTTGGGGATTGGCTGGGGCTGGATGTTTGTGAAGGTAAGGTCACCAAAGCGTTAACACCCTCTGACCTTATCTCGACGGCCTATTTTGCTTACAGCACGACGCTTTTTGCGCGGATCGCAAAGATTCTGGAAAGAAAACAGGACGCGAAAAAATATTCAAAATTGGCGGTCAAAGTTAAAGCAGCATTTAACCGCGAATTTGTTTCCCCAAACGGTAAGGTTGCCGGAGAGACGCAGACGGCATACCTGCTCGCATTGGGTTTTAATCTACTGCCTGAAGAAAAGCAGGCCTATGCTCTAAAACGCCTGATAAGAGATATTGAAAGACGGAAATGGCATCTTTCAACCGGTTTTGTGGGAACTCCGCTTTTGGCTCCTGTGCTAACCAGATTTGGCAGGAAAGATATTGCCTATAAACTTCTGCTGCAAAAAACGTATCCTTCCTGGTTATACTCTATCCTGCAGGGCGCGACTACTATGTGGGAGAGGTGGAACAGTTATACAAAGGCGGAAGGTTTTGGTGATGTTGGCATGAATTCCTTCAATCACTACGCCTATGGCGCTATCGGTGAGTGGATATACAATACGGTCGCGGGTATTGAACTTGATCCTGAGAAGCCGGGCTACAAACATATCATAATACGTCCTCAGCCTCAAATAAAAACAAAGGAAGACAGGGTGCAGATCAATTGGGTGAAGTGTGAGCTGAGGACCCGTTATGGCAGGGTAAGCATTCAATGGAAACTACAAGGAAATAAGCTATTCTCTTCAGTGGAGATCCCAGCAAACACAACGGCGACGGTGAGCTTACCCGGGCAAAAATCGAAAGAAATCGGCGCGGGTAAATGGAAATTTGCCGTAGTTTTGCGGAATTAGCAGGATAAATTGGGATTAAGAGAAGATGATAGGATTTAGTGAACACAGAATTCTGTCATTGCGCCAGCCTCGCCTAAGCTCATCTAGGCGGGAGGAATGCCGAGGTCTATGACGAGTATAGCTGACAGCTGCAAAGTAGCAAGAGCTAAGAAATATTTCAGGCGGGACTATCAGGTAATTTGTCTCTAATTTGTTTTTCTTCTGAGCAGTGTGTAGTTCCCGATCTTTGGTATTTTTGTGCTCCGGAGAGTTTCACGGTTGAACCAGCCCAGGAATTCGAACATTTTGGATTCTTTAATGGATTCGAAGAATTCAAGAGGGGAGAAGATCTTTATTCCGGCTTGTTGTTTTAGCAGGTGTTTCTTGCCCTGATCTTCGACTTCAAGAAGAATTGTCTCGGTTTCGAGGCCCTGCAGCCGGTCTTTAATATCTATCTTGTAAAAAACCCGGATGGTAAGGCCTTTTCTTTTTACCAGCCAGGTTTGCGGAGAAAACAGGTGTTCGTTGCTTCTTGTGGTCCTGAAATTTTCTATAAGATAGAGGCCGCCGGGATTTAAACATTTCCCCACGGAGCTTAAATGTGAAAGAAGTTTTCTTTTACTGTCAATATAGCCGATCGTTCCCATCATCATCATCGCAAAATCATATTTAATTTTCGAGGTGAAATCCGTGAAATCCGCTTTTTTTGTCTTGATCTTAAGTTTTTTTGCTTTTGCCTTCTTCACCAGATAGGCAAGCATGCCGGGGCAGATATCCGTGCCCGTGCAGTCATAACCCCGCTTTGCAAGTTCCAGAAGCTGGGGAGACGGGCCGCAGCCCATATCAAGGAAGGAACTCACTTTTATTTTGGAATATTTAGATGTAAGTTTTTCGAAAAGGTTTACTTGTTTGACAGGGTCATTAAAACTAAAAGCTAGTTCGTAATAGTACGGCTCCCGGTAAATGGACATTTGCACCTTACCCTTTGCTCTGATTTTATACCAGAATAGTTAATTGTGCAATAGGTATTTACAACTGATGCCTGACGGAAAAAGTCCATAATGTCAAAAAGTTCGTAAGGTCTTAAAGTCTAAGATCTTTGAAAGATATTATTTGAAAAAGCTTTGTCCACTCTGAGAGAGGTCTTGTCAATGTTCATTGCTCTATCTGCCTACCAAAGTGTAAAAGTAATAATGTTTCGGCATCCGCCTGGGCGGATGTGTCATCAGCCCTAAATCCTCTTTGGATTTCGGGCTGGATTTTGGGCTTGTGTTTACTGCTACTTTCGTATATATTAGAAAAGATTTGAAATTTAAGCAAATATAAGGGGAAGAAGATGGCGCTAAATAAAGAATTAATGACCGGGAATGAGGCAATTGCCAGAGGGGCTATAGAAGCGGGCCTTTCCTACGCCTCAAGTTATCCGGGAACACCGGCTACAGAGATACTTGAATACCTGGCAAAGCATTTTAAGGGACGTGCTGAGTGGGCGGTTAATGAGAAAGTCGCCTATGAAACGGCGGTGGGTGTTTCTTACACCGGCCGGCGGGCGCTGGTCTCCATGAAACACGTGGGACTTAATGTTGCAGCGGATCCGTTAATGACTTCTGCCTACCTCGGTAACAAAGGGGGCTTTGTTGTCGTTGTTGCCGATGATCCGGGGGCTTATTCCTCACAGAATGAACAGGATACAAGGCTTTTTGCGCGTTTCGCGAAGATCGCGCTCTTTGAGCCTTCAGACTCTCAGGAAGCCAGAGATTTTGTGATCGCCGCTTTTGACCTTTCGGAAAAATATAAGATGCCGGTCATGCTGCGCAGTTTGACAAAGCTTTCACATACTTCGTCTTCCGTGGCAAAAGGAGAGCTCAGGGAAGAGAACAGTACCTCGCTTCAAAAAGATCCCTCCCAGCTTATTGCAGTGCCCTCCAATGTAGTGCGCCTCCACAAGGCGCTTGTGGAAAAACAGAAAGGTCTGACTGAGGATGGCGCGGTCTATAACAGTGTTTTTAAGGACAAACAAAAGAAAGGAATTATTGCCTGCGGTATCGCCTATAATTATGCCATGGAATATGCGGCGGAATATGCCGTTTTAAAAATATCTTTTTATCCTTTTGCAGAAACCCTGATCAGGGATTTTGTAAAAGGGCTTGATGATGTGATCGTAGTGGAGGAAGGGGAACCCTGCGTGGAAGAGGTAGCGAGGAAATTTTCTGCCAATGTTAAAGGGAAAATTACCGGGGAGATCAACAGGGTCGGAGAAATAGGCCCGGATGCCCTGGGTCTGTATTTAAGGAAAAAAGTGAGCGGCAGCCCGGTAAAAGGTTTGCCTCTGCGCCCGCCCGTATTGTGCCCGGGCTGCGGCCACCGGGAGCTTTATAAAGCACTTAAGGCGGCCAAACCCGTATTTACCACGGGAGATATTGGCTGCTATACTTTGGGCTGTAATCCTCCTTTAGAGGCCCTGGATACCTGTCTTTGTATGGGGGCGAGTATTTCAAAGGCAGCCGGAATTGCGGGACAGGGAATAAAACGGATCGCCTGCGTAATAGGGGATTCCACATTTATGCATTCGGGTATTCCTGCCTTGATCAGTGCTGTTTACAACAGGGCAAATATTACGGTGCTGATACTGGATAATTCCTCAACGGCAATGACCGGGCATCAACCTACGCCCCTGACGGGTATCACAGCTAAAGGGCAGGAAGTTCCCAGGGTAATACTTGAGGATCTTTGCAAAGCAAGCGGGGTTACCTCCGTTACCGTGATAGACCCGATAGATCTGGAAGCTACAACGGCATTAATAAATGAAAAATTGGGGCAGGAGAACGGGGTTAATGTTATTATAGCAAGAAGGCCGTGTGTGCTGACGAAGAAGAAGTCTAAAAGTCCGTAAAGTCTTTAAGGTTCATAAAGTTTTTTTTAGTGGAAGTAATTATATTAAGTACGTGCGAAAAGTCTAAAATGGCATTTCTGATTAATATCCTTCAATGATTCTAGACCTTACAAACCTTAAAAACTTTATTAACTTTATTGACTTCGCCTTTACAGCGCATAAACTTTTTTTGGTTCCAGTATCTTTACCTTGGCATTTGTCAGAGTTTTTATACCCAGCTCAATATTTTCTGTCCTTAAGACAACTATAGCGTCGTTTTCCTGTTTTTCGGCAAAAGCATAGACATACTCAACGTTCAGGCCGGCATTATTCAGGACTTCAAGGATCTTTGCCAGGCCTCCCGGCTGATCGTTAACTGCTATTGCGATAACTTCAGTTTCTTTTACCGTAAAACCCGCGGTTTCCAGAGCTGCTTTTGCTCTGACCACATCGGAAACTATCATGCGGAGAATTCCATAGTCGGCGGTATCAGCTATGGAAAGCGCTCTAATATTTATCTTCGCCCTTGCCAGAGCTTTCAAAGCATCAAGAAGCCGTCCCTTTTTGTTCTCCAAGAAGATCGATACCTGCTTTACCTGCATGTTTTACCTCCAGTAAAACTGATGTCACTGATGGGTAGTGAGATGGCACAGATAAATCGCACAGATAGATGGTTGCCATACACTGCCGTGTATATATTATTTCACAGCTATATATCTATTTTATACAACTATTCTTTAACTTTGGCAACGGTTCGTGCCAAAGTTCACTATAAGTCCTATGGGTATTTTCGCTGATTTCAGATATGAAACTATCTGGTGATAATATACCTCGGGAATACCCCGATAAAGAGACTTTATTTCAATTATCAATTTGTTTTCAACGACAAGGTCTGCCCGAAAGCTTCCTATTTCCTTCTCCTGATAAAACAACTTGTACTGTTTTTCTGTTTCAAAAACTACATTTTCCTTCTCAAAGATCGCTATCAGTCCGTTATGATAAGTTTTTCAATATGTCCGGGACCGATTTCAGTATGTAATTTGAAACAATGACCAATAATTTTCGCCGTAAGCTTATTATCCTTTTCAATAATAGCCATATTACACCCCTATCTCAGAATGCCAAAGATGATACCCCATCATCTTTAACATCTTCTTTTTGCAAGTTTTATCCGTGCCATCTCATTTACTAGCTGTGTAATCAGCGTTGCTTAGCAACGCATCTGTGCCATCTTACTTCCCATCGGTGTCATCAGGCACCGGCTTATTTGATATTCCTCATATCAAATACACGCCGGGCCTTGCCCTCGCTTCTTTGTATGGACTTCGGTTCCACCAGCGTTACTTTGATCCTTATTCCAATGGCGCGTTCAATATGGTTCTCAATATTATTTTTTATTTCTTCTACATGCCTTACCTCATCGGAGAACATCTTTTTTGAAGCTTCCACCTGTACTTCAAGTTCGTCCAGCTGGTGCGGCCTGGTAATAATTATCTTATAGTGCGGTTCTATCTCCGGAATTTCCAGCAGGGCCTTTTCTATCTGGGAAGGAAATACAATAACGCCGCGGATCTTCATCATATCGTCAGACCTGCCGGTTATCCTTTCCATTTTTACGGTGGTCCTGCCGCATTTGCAGGTGCCGCGGTTGAGCGCCGTTATGTCTTTGGTCCTGAAGCGGATCATAGGCGTGCCTTCCCGGGTGAGAGTGGTAAGCACAAGTTCTCCCTTATTACCTTCGTTTACCGGGGAAAGCGTCTCCGGTGAAATAACTTCCGGCAAAAAATGGTCTTCCTGTAGATGCAGTCCGGCTTTCTCCCCGCATTCCTGGGCAACGCCCGGCCCTATGATCTCGGTTAAACCGTAGATATTCAATGCGCAAAGATGCAGGCGCTTTTCAATTTCTTCACGCATTTTTTCGGTCCACATTTCAGCACCGAAAACCCCGGCCTTTAATTTACTTTTTTTCAGGTCAATACCTTCTTCCCCTGCGACTTCAGCCAGATATAAGGTATAGGAGGGGGTGCAGGTCAGAATGGTGGTCCCGAAATCTTTTATGAGTTCCAGCTGCCGCTTTGTATTTCCGGCGGATATCGGAACGATACTGGCGCCTATTTTTCTTGCCCCGTAATGCACGCCCAGACCTCCGGTAAATAAACCGTAACCGTAAGCGTTCTGGACCCAGTCGGCTTTTGTGGTGCCTGCCATGGAGAGAGCCCGGGCCATAACTTCACTCCAGAGTTCGATATCAGAAGCCGTATAACCCACAACAACGGGCTTGCCGGTGGTCCCTGAAGAGGTGTGGATCTCAAGTATTTCTTCGTGGGGGACCGCAAACATTCCAAAAGGGTAGGCGCTTCTGATATCCTCTTTAGAGGTAAAGGGAAGTTTTGTAATATCCTTTAACTCTTTTATATCCGACGGCTTTACTTTCGCGGCATCAAAAGACCTTTTATAGTAGGGTATTTTTTCGTAAGCATATTTTACGATATACTGGAGGCGCTCCAGTTGCAATAACTCGCGTTCTTTGGGAAGCATGCACTCCGCTTTAGGATTCCATATCAGTTTGTCAGTCATAAGGCACCTCTAATTTGATTTTAACTTTCCGGCAAAAGCAATATTTTTCTTTGCTGCTTTAATATCGCGGACATCCAGGATAAGCATGGCTTTTTTCCTTGATTTAGGGACATAAACATAGGCATTTTCAACATTGAGGTTGTTTTTTGCTATTATTTTGGCTACTTCATGCAGGCCGCCGGGTTTATCCTGCATTAATATTCCAAGGACTTCAGAAAGATAAGCGGTCAGGCCTGCTTCTTTATATTTTTTGTAGGCAAGTTCCGGCTTATCAACGATTATCTTTATTACCCCGTACTCGCCGCTGCTGGCTATGTTTAAAGCAAGAATATTTATTTTATTCTCAGCCAGGACACTGGTCAGGCGTTCTATCTTTCCCGGCTGGTTCTGTACAAAAACCGATAACTGCTTGAGTATGGGCATAGGCTAATCCTCCGGATTAGTTCATAACGTTTATAATGTTTTTAAGGTTTATAAGGTCTTTTTAAAGGTGGTATTCAATTTAATGCCAGCTCCAAAGATAAAATAGACCTTTAAATAGAATACTTCAATGTTTTTTAACTTTACAAACGTTAAAAACCTTAAAAACTTTACTAACCTGAGAAAAATCAGTATATTTTTCGATTATCAAACACTCTTTTTGCTTTGCCCTCTGACACCGGCAGGGTCCCGGGTTCCACCAGCTCAATATTGGGCCTTATTAATATTTCGGCCCTGAGCCTTTCCGTAAGGTCGAGCTGTAATTTTTTCAGCTTATCAAGATCCCCGTCAAAAAGCTTTTTGGTGATCTCAACCTTGACCGTCATTTTATCATTAGCGTCAAGGTAGATCTGGTAGTTCTTTTCCACATGCGCGACGCTCATGAGCACGCGTTCGATCTGCTGCGGGTAAATATTTACGCCGCGCAGGATGAACATATCGTCAGCCCTGCCTTTAATACGCGTTATCCTTCTGTGGGTGCGCCCGCATTTGCATTTTCCCGGAAGGATCGCGGTAAGGTCTCTTGTCCTGTAACGTATTATGGGCATGCCTTCCCGGGTGAGCGTCGTTAGAATAAGCTCTCCGCTTTCGCCGTCAGGCAGCTGTTTCCCGGTTTTGGGGTCAACTATCTCCATTATATAGGAATCTTCCCAGAGATGCATGCCTGCCTGGAATTCGCATTCAAAAGCAACCCCCGGCCCGTTCATCTCGGTGAGCCCGTAGGAGTTATAGACTTTCACCTGCAGGAGTTTTTCTATTTTATTTTTAGTTTCTTCCGTATAGGGTTCGGCGCCCATATACGCTCTTTTGAGTTTTAGTTTCTTTCTGAATTCCCGGCCTTTCTTTTCCAATACATCTGAAAGATAGAGCGCGTAAGAGGGGGTCAGATGAATAGAGGTCGTGCCAAAGTCTTCCATGAGCATAAGCTGTCTTTCGGTGTTGCCTATGGCGGAGGGGATGACCAGGGCTCCTACTTTTTCGGCTCCGTAGTGCATCATCAACCCGCCGGTAAAAAGGCCGTAGCTCATCATGTTCTGCAATACATCTTTCTTTGTGACGCCTGTCATTGTAAGGCACCTGGCAATATTATTTGCCGCCACATCAATATCCTGTCTGGTGAAAAAAACGGCCTTGGGTTTTCCGGTTGTTCCGGAAGAGGTATGCAGGCGCATGGTGTCATGGTGTTTGATAGTCAGAAGTTTGTCAGGATAGTTTTTCTGAAGATCATCCCTGGTAGTAAAAGGAAGTTTTGAAATATCCTGCAGGGCCTTTAGGTGCGCCGGGGTTACGCCGTTATTTTTGAAAAGCTTCCTGTAATAGGGCACTTTCCCGTAGACCCGGGCTGCTGTTTCCCTGAGGCGTTTTAATTGCAGGGCTTCCAGCCTGCTCCGGTTCAGGGTTTCAAGTTCTTTTTGCCAGAACATTTTTTTCTCCCTTTCAGGAATTTTTGTTAATGAAGAAACCTGTTTCGGTTTCGTCAAGGATATTTTCCGGTGTCGGTTTTGTGCACAGGCTGACAATGATAAGCACGGCGACAGAAATAAGGAAACTGAAGAGCGAGAAATCTACCGGAAATTTGGTGACAAATTTTGCCAGGTAGCCGAAAACCAGCGCGGCAACAAGCCCTGACAGCATTCCCCAAAAAGCGCCTTCTTTTGTGGTCCGTCTCCAGTAGAGGCCGAAAAGAATGGGAGCTACAAAAGTGGAAAGCATTATGCCGATACCGGTCCAGATAAGCCAGGCTAAAAGTTCCGGCGGTTTTATGGCCGCCAGCATGGTCCCGAGCGCGGCTACCACAATGACTATCCTGTTGACATTATTTATCTGCTTGTCCGTGGCGTCCGGTTTTAAGTATTTTTTGTAAATATCCCAGCTGAAAGACGAGCCGATACGGAGCATTAAACTGTCGGTGGTCGTAAGCACCGCGGAAAGGACAATAATAGCGAAGACGGGCCAGATGAATTCCGGCATGGCCGCCTGAATTGCCGCAATAAAAGAATAATCCGCCGCATTTGCGACATTGGGCAGGGTCAAGGTCTTGTCATAGACCATGGACCTGGCGGCGTACCCGGATATCTTAATCAGGAAAAACACCACAACATAAACAGCAAAAGCCGCAAGCGGCGCCCATTTGAAATATTTGTACCTTTTTGCCGAAAGAGAGTTGCTTACTATATGCGGCGCTGAGGCCAGGCCTAAACCCAGCAGAATGGCGAAAGAGACCAGATACAAAGGTGTTGCAAAGGCATAGGGAGCCACAGGCGGGTGGGCCTGCGGATAAGCCAGGGCCAGCATATTGGGATCTATCTTCGCAAGGTTCTCGTTAATATGGGTCAGGCCGCCGGCGTTCCCGATAATGAACGGCGCTACGATCAGTACGCCCGCGATTATTATGACACCCTGAAAGAGCGCGGTCCAGGCCACGGCGTAAAGCCCGCCGAGTATAACGTAGAGCATCACTACTACGGCTCCGAGCAGCAGGGCGTATTCATGCGGCATTTTGAAGAGCCAGCCCATGGTGATACTTATGGCCGTATACTGGCCGGAAAGATAAATTGTTGAAACAATAATAACTATTATAGAAGAGAGGGTCCTGATTGATCTCGTGCTGTTGTATCTTAAAGAAAGGTAGTCCTGTATCGTTACAAAGTTCTTTTTCTGGCTGACCCGGTATATTTTTGTGCCGAAAAGAAATATTGATAACGCGCAGGCCAAAGGCACCAGCATTTGTTCCCAGATAGTGGGCCAGCCAGTCTTGTAGCCGAGGCCGGCGGAACCCAGTAAAGACATTCCTGAAGCGCAGGAAGAAATGATGAGCATTACAAAGACCCAGAAATTAAGTTCCCTGCCGCCGACAATAAAATCCGAGGTGGATTTTATCTTTTTAGAAGCCGCGTAACCTATCAGTAAAAGGGAAAGAAAATATACAATTATTATTATCAGGTTAAATATAGAATTTCCCATGGTTACTCCTTAAAGCTCAAAGCCCAGATAGTTAGCGCAAGAATTATTGCAATAGGGGTCAGTGTTACTCCAAGAAATGTACCCAGCGGCAGGCCAAACATTTATTACCTCCTTGAGAAAAGAAATGTTCAAGTATTATATAATAAAGAAAAGCTGATGTAAATATGTTTTGAAGCCGGAAAGAAAATTGTTTATATTGCTGTGTTAAAGTCGGAGCGGTTTTAATAAAAAAAGGGCGGCTTTCGCCGCCCTTTCTGAATAAAGAACTTTCTTAGAATGCTTTGAAAAGGTAGGTTATGGTAAGAAAGAAATAATGTTCAACTTCTGTAAGTGCGCCTGCCGTGTTATAGTTCGTTTCATAAACATACTGGGGTACTATTATCAGGTTGGGATTTACAGCATAGCTAAAACCAATATATAGCCTGTTGGTGTTGACTCCGTTCCTGTAAAAACCTATGGGAGAAGGAACGGTCTCCGTATCTTCAACAAGGCCTACGAATATTTCATCACCTATCAAAAGGCTTAGCTTCTGGTCTATTTCCGGAAGTTTGCAGTTAAGAGTGACCATTTCTCTGATCATCAGGGAATAACCCGCTTGCTGGGCGTCAGTGGCATAACAAGAGGAAAATACTGTGTTATGAAAAATTATTCTGTCGGAAATAGTAAGCCTGTCGCTTGCCTTCCAGTCCAGGGTCGGGACAACTTCTATATTGTGCGTGAACGGATTGGTGTTGCTGAACCTGTTCGGGAACAGCATATAGTAATACCAGAGCGAAAGTTTCAGTTTGAAGCTGTCATCAAGCTTCATGGTATAGTTCGGCCCTACGAAAAGCTCATAAAAGAAAGTGTCTTTCGTATAGGTGTTGGACCTGAAAAATTCCCACCGGTGCCCCGGCATGACCGTAAACGTCAGGTCGGGGGAAAGGAGCACATTAAAATTAAGATACTCCCATGTTCTGCCTGTGTACGGCTCCGCGCCGGCAATACCGCCCAGCAGGGCAGTTGCCAGCAACAAACAAAGTACAAATTTTTTCATCTTACTTTCCTCCTTTTGCGGTTTTTGCCGCTATGTGTTTTATTCCGTCAAAACATTTTAACAGATGTTTGTCCCCGGTTTTCTTAGTCAGCAAACTTACCACTATTATCACCAGGAAGGATACCGGAAGCGCAACTACTATCGGATCGAGAGTTGCCAGGACCGGAGTTGTTGCAAGCGTGTCCTTATTGAAGATGAATTTACAGATCTTGAGTGCCGCTGATTCCTTGGTGTGGAAGAAGGCCATCCAGAACAAACTTGTAAGTGACCCTATGATAAAGCTTGATATAGCCGCGGTCCTGGTCACCATTTTAGAGTAGAGAGCGCCGATATACATCGGAATAAAAGCTGCGGCGCAAAGCCCGAAGAAGAGCGAGGTGCCGATAGCTATTATGTTGGAACCGCCTTCAATTACTTTCGGAAGCAGCCAGGCCACAACCACGGCAAAAACGATACCTATACCGGTCCCTATTTTATTAATTAGCAGGTTGTTCTTTGAGCTGATGTTCAGGCCTTTCTCATAGAAATCCCTGCTTATGGCCGTGCCCATAGTGTGAAACTGCGAAGAAAGCGTGGACATTGCCGCGGCCAGAAGAGTGACCATAAAAAGCGCTGTAAACCATTCGGGCATGGCCTTTGCTATATACAGGGGGATGATGTTATCGGGTATCGCTTTCTTTGCGGGAGCTTTGACCGCGGCAGTACCTGCTGCTCCGGCGGCCTGTTTTACCGCCGTAACCGGGGCTGCTTTTTCGGCCGCGGCCGGTTTGGGGGCCTGCTTTGCCGGCAGAATTTTACCCTCATCCATTGCTTTCAGTAATTCAGGGTCCGCTTTCGTTACGTCAAGGGAGATCATATTATATTTTTCAACGAAATAGACATTGGTAAGAGCACCCACAGTGAACGCAACGCCGGTCATCATCAGAATGAAAATACCCCCGATAATTACCGCGCGGTTAAGTTCCTTGTTGGATTTGACCGTCATAAACCTTACGGAAAGCTGGGGCTGAGCAAGCACTCCCAGCCCGACCCCCATTACCAGGGTCGTGACCAGGGACATCCACATCGGCGAAGCAAATTTCGGCATGGACGTCCAGCCCTGATGGCCGCCGGCTTTCATCCCGTCAGGGACCAGCGCCGAGAGCGCCGTGAGATGTTCATGTGCCGTAACAACGCCTCCGAGTTTTACGTAGGTAAATACCAGAAGGATGGCCATACCGATGAACATGATGGCGCCCTGGAAAGCATCAGTGTACATTACGCCTTTCATTCCGCCGAAGACGACATAAATGGCAGTTATCAAAGCAAAGAATAAAAGTGCAGTTTCGTAATTAATACCGAAGACCTGCTGCAAGAATACCGCGCCGCCTATCATGACCGCGCCGGCGTAAAGCGGCATAAAAATGAAAATGAGCAGCCCTGAGGCGCCCTGGATAAAACGTGATTCATAACGCCTGCCCATAAGTTCGGGGAAGGTGTGCGCGTCCAGGCTGTGCCCCATCTTTCTGGTGCGTTTTCCAAAATAGACAAAGGCAATGAAAATACCCACAAAGATATTAAGGAAGGTAAGCCAGAGCATGCCCATGCCCATTGTCGCGGCTGCCCCGCCAAAACCGACGATGGCAGAAGTGGAGATGAAAGTGGCACCATAGGAAAGGGCCATAATGACCGGGTGCTGTTTTCTGCCCGCGACCAGGAAGTCCGAAGAGCTTGTGGTTTGTTTGTAGCCGACATATCCGAAGATCGCCGTTGCTATCAGGTAAACAACGACGGTAATTATCATTAATAAACTGATCTCCATAATTATCCCCCTGGAAAATTATTGTTTTGGATTATTTGGCTAATTTTGAATCTTTCTCTTCCCATTTAAGTTCTTCTTTTATCTCTTTCGTTTCATGCTCGTCACCTTTATTCCAGTTGACCCAGCCATAAACGATGCAAAGAAGAGTAGCCAAAATAGTAAAGATATACGCCAAAGCAACGCCCGTTCCCTCGAGTCCTAACATATGTAGATACCACCTCCGTATTTAGGAAGAGTCATTAAACCCCATGCCCGGGCGTTTTCCAGGAGCTCTTCATAGAAATCAACTAAATCCTACCAAAATGCAGGGATTAAGTAAAGGAAAAATAAATTACTAAAGAAATTCCCGGATAAGTAAAAGCGCCTGATTTTCATTGTGTTTTTGAATTTATTGAGCGGTTTTAAGACATCCGATAAGCCGGGGAACTGCATGAAACTAAACAGGGAGCAGTTGATATTTTGAGCTGCGCTTGTTTGGGGCCCGGGACCTGGCGCTTAATTACTATATTTACGGCCTCTTTCAAAGGCCAGCAGGTTCATTTCTACCGTCTTTGGCGGAACGGAAGTTTTTATCGCCTCTTGCCAGATATCTTCGGTAATAGGAAGCTGTTTTGAAAGGACTCCGAGGAGGACAATATTTTCTATTTTTATGGAACCGCATTCCAGGGCAATTTTTTGAGCGTCAAGCGCTATTATTTTAAATTGCAGCTCTTCTATTTTATCCCGGATAGCTTTCGGGTAGGCCTCCGGGGTCTTTTCCAGGCCTGCCGGCATTATGTTCCTTTTGTTCATCACGATCGAAGCGCCTTTTTTCATATGTGCCAGGTAACGGAGAGCTTCAAGTTCCTCCATGGCCAGCATGAGATCCGCTTCGCCGGCCGGTATCATCGGTGAGAAAACTTTCCCGCCGAAACGCACATGGCAGGTGACCGAACCTCCGCGCTGCGCCATTCCGTGAAGTTCATTGGCTTTGACATCAAAACCCGCGTTCATGGCGCATTTGGCGAGAACTCTTCCCGCCAGAATAGTACCCTGCCCGCCGACACCGGTTATTAGCACGCTTATTGTCTGCATAAAGTAATTATAACATATATAGGAAGTTGTGCGTAGTGAAATCCGCCGGCGCTTTGAACCTGCAAGTACGGCGGTAATGTAAATAGTAATGTGTAATTTTCAGGGCTATTCTCATAGAAAATCACGCTTTTTTCCAAACATCGTTAAGTCGGTAAAATATTGCAAAAATTATCCTTTCCACACTGTCTGTATTTTGAAAGCAACTCATAGGCC
>CAITEH010000035.1 GCA_903891415.1 Candidatus Firestoneibacteriota bacterium | reverse complement strand
TAAACGCCTTATCAAACTGTCTCTTTCCTTGTTTCTCGTCCATCGGACACCTCCGTCTTTGAGACGGTTCTATGTTAGCACCACCTCTTCATAGTGTCCACTTTTTTGGGTAAGATTCAGATAATTAATTCATCCTCGGTTATGACCCCTATGAATTTTTCACTTTTCTCAAATATGCTTCTTTCCCTAGGACGATGCAATGAATAAATAGAATGCTTTTTCTTTTTGACTTCAACACAAGTAATATCTTCCTTAAATTTATCTATATATTTGCAAATATTTGGTATCAAATTGTAATCGGTATTTCGAGTGGTGTATATTAGATGCGAGTTTTGATAATCAATATAATATCGTTTTACATGTTTTCCGCCTGTTAAAACAGGAAAAAGATATTCTTTTTCTAGCTTGTTTTCTTTAATTGTGTTTTGATCAACAATAAATGCTTCTTTTAAATCAGGACTCACACCTCTCTGGATACCATCCTCATCTATAAATTCTTTCAACACAGTGCAATTGTCTAACTTATAAACTCTTTTTAATATTTCATAACTTTTAATATTGCTAGTTATAAGCATTTTCTCTGGTAAATCTCCGAAAAAATCCTGTTTTATTTTAATTACACCAGACTGATTGCTTATCAACGTCTTTTCTTTTTGTTTTGTCAAATCAAGAACCAATGCAAAATTTCCTATTTCTTTTTTCTTTTGAAATGTCAGAATGCAACTTGGACGATTAACACCTTCAAATACTCCATTGCCGAGATTAATTATTTTGTTTAAGCAGCATTCCTGCAAAAGCTTTTCTCTTAATTTAAAATTGTCAACTTGATAAAGAACAACATCTGGAATAATCATTCCTAAATAACCTTTGTTTTTTAACTTTTTTACAGCTAATAAGACAAAAAACATGAAAGAATCTATCATTCTTACAATTATTTTGTCATTCTCTACCCTCAAATATTCCAATTCGTTCTCACTAAATGTTGCACCCCAAGGTGGATTTCCCACCACTACATCGAAACCTCCCTCATCCACTGATCTGCCCCCAGAATATATACCACTTCTTAGTTGAGACTTAAACATAAATTTGCTCTCCCGAAGTAAAAATTCGGCAACAATGATTCAGGTGCCGGAGGTCTTCCTCCAAGAGAACTGTGTGGCCTGATGGTATTGTATTCTCTTACCCATTGCTTGACCACAAAATCAGCCTCCATTAAAGTACCGCAAACATTGATATTTAAACAATTCTCGCGCATCTTGCCGTTGAATGACTCAACAAACGGATTCTGCCAGGGACTTCCCGGTTCGATAAACAAAGTCCCAACATTTAAGTCTTTCAGCCATTTCATCAATGCTTTAGCCGTAAACTCTGCCCCGTTATCTGACCTAATATACTTTGGCCGCCCATATTTAATAAATAATTCTGCAAGCAGCCCTTCGACATCGCTGGCTTTGATATTTCGCTTTACCAAAACACCCAGACATTTTCTTCCACATTCGTCTATAACATTGAGTATTCTGATCTTTCCGCCTCTGAACAATTTCCAGGTTACTATGTCATAGCTCCAGATATCATTTACTTTCTCGGCCCGAATTCTGACATAATCGCCTTGATACCTTCGGTATTTTTTCTTCCTTTTGCGTATCTTTAAACCGATTTCTGACCATAACCTTTCCATTTTTTTATGGTTAATCACTATCCCGTCTTCATTACGCAAAAGATCTTTTACCGTCCGGTATCCTGCTCGAATAAACCTGGTTGCCCAATAGATTATTCGTTCTTCTAACTTTTCTTCGTTCTTTAGCCTTCTCAAATACCGCTGTGTTGCTCTTGACATTTCAAGTGATTTGCAAACCTGTCTTTCTGACCATTTGTATTCTGTTAAGAGTTCTTTTGCAAGAACTCTTGTCGTTTCTATCGGGACTCCAATTTTTTTTTAAATTCCCGAAGTATTTGTATATCTAGGGCCTGATCAGCAACGACCTTTTTTAGCCTGTCGTTTTCTGTTTCCAAGTCTCGCAGCCGGCGTGCTTCGTTAATGTCCAAACCGCCAAAATTTTGCTTCCATTTGTAGTAGGTGTTTACTGAAATACCTATCTGTTTTGCAATTTCCTCAAGCCTTTTTCCCGCCGCCTGTTCTACTTCAAATTGCCTTAAAATTGATACGATTTGTTCTGTTGAATGCTTCTTCGTTCCCATAAAATACCCCCTTGTAATTTGTCCTTTCCGTATTATACACTAGTATTCAGGATTGGACTAGTTTTTGGGGGGCAGGTCACCACCATTATCTGTTTGAATTCTTCTTTCCAGTTGAAGGGTTTGACTTTCCAGTAGTCTTTTCCGAAGTATTT
>CAITEH010000034.1 GCA_903891415.1 Candidatus Firestoneibacteriota bacterium | reverse complement strand
TATCGAAATATTCTGCGGGAGTAACGACTCCAAGAGATTTACAAAAAAAGAACTCGGAGAAGATGAGTTTAATAAAGTATGTGAAGAATTAAGGATGATGCAGAATTAAACAGCCGTTTCTGCGAAAACTGTCAGCTTTGCAAAGTTATTTTTCAAGACAAAACGCAAAAAATGGTGTAAACTAATATAGCGGCCTAAGCGTCTAAATATCAGGATGTATATGAGCTTAAAAACCTGCTGTATAAAGGTTATTATCACATCAGCCTTGTTTTACGGCCCTGCTTTTCTTATTGGAGCGGATATGCCGGGGCAGGCAGGAGCTCAAAAGAGCTTTGATAGCTTTAAAAAGAATAACAAGATAGACGAGCTGGTACTTCGCGAGTTAAAAAGCCGGGATACACCTCCTTCCGAAACCTGTTCCGATGAAGTTTTTCTGCGGCGCGCCTACATTGATGTTATAGGCACCCTCCCGCTTGCCCAGGAAGCAAAAACTTTCCTGGGGGATAAAGATCCCAAGAAAAGAGCGAAACTTATTGACCGGCTGCTTGCAAGAAGTGAATTTGCCGTCTACTGGTCGATGAAATGGGGTGACCTGCTCCGCATTAAAGCGGAGTTCCCGAGCAACCTCTGGCCCAATGCCGCCCAGGCCTATAGCCGCATGGTCAAAGACCGGCTCCAGAACAATACACCCTATGATAAGTTTGTAAGAGAACTTCTGACCGCGAGCGGAAGTAATTTCCGCGATCCGGCCGTGAATTTTTACCGGGCCTTTCAGGAACGCACTCCCCGGCTGCTGGCCGAAAATGTGGCCCAGCTCTTTATGGGGCTCAGGTTGAACGAGTCCGGTTTAAGCGAAAGCGAGATTCTCGGCTTGTGCGCGTTCTTTACCAAAGTCGGCTATAAACCCACGGAAGAATGGAAAGAAGAAATTATATATTTTAATCCCGACGGAAAACCTCTTCTGGATAAAGACGGCAAGCCCGTTTTGCCTGCTCCGCTGAACGGAAAACCTGTTGAAATTTCTCCGGTTACCGATCCCCGGGTGGTTTTTGCCGATTGGCTGACTTCACCGAAAAATCCCTGGTTCGCCAAAAGCGCGGTCAACCGGGTCTGGTACTGGCTTTTGGGCCGGGGCATCGTGCACGAACCCGATGATATGAAACCCGGCAACGCGCCCTGGAGCGGGGAACTGCTTGCCTATCTGGAAAAAGAACTGGTGACGCAGAATTTTGACCTGAAACATATCTACCGGCTTATTTTGAACTCAAATACCTACCAGCTTTCCGCGAAGTCAAATGACTGGAATGCGGAAGATGAAGACGGGTTTTCACATTACCGGATAAGGCGGCTTGACGCTGAGGTTATTATTGACGCGATCTGCCAGATCACCGGGACGGGGGAGAGTTACCAGAGCGCCATACCCGAACCGTTCACTTTCCTGCCAAATAATCAAAGAGCGATAGATATAGCGGATGGCAGTATTACTTCTCCGATCCTGGAAATGTTCGGAAAACCGCCGCGTAACACCTCTTTTGAGTCGGAGCGAAATTCCATCCCGTCGGTTACGCAGGTCCAGCACCTGCTAAACTCAAGCAGTATTGAAAGGAAGATCGTATACGGGCGGCTGCTCCAGCAGTTAATAAACCAGCGCAAAGACACAACTTCTTTACTGGATGAGCTTTATTTGAAGATACTTTCCCGTTTTCCGACTCAAGAAGAGCAGAAACTTGCTCTGGAGTATTTAACCGATACTAAGCGGAGAACAAACGAGTCCGCGAGTGATATTGCCTGGGCGCTGATAAATACCGGCGAATTTATTCTTAAGCATTAAATTAAAGAGCGGGGCTAAAATGGCAAAGAAAAAGAAAAACTCATACCTTAAGAAAAAAATAACGCGCAAGAGTTTTCTCAAGGCGGCCCTTTACGGGGCAGGCGGGGTGATCTTTACCGGGCTGTTTGACTCCAAAGCTTTCGGCCAGCTGCTTGAAAGCAAACCCCGGGCCAGGTCCGTAATTCAGATCTGGATGTGGGGCGGGCCGCCGCATCTTGATACCTTTGATCCCAAACCCGATGCGGGGAAAGATTACTGCGGCCCTCTAAACCGGCCTATAGATACTAACGTTCCGGGCATAAAGATAGGGCAGCTGCTTCCCCTGCTGGCAAAACAGGCAGATAAATATGCTTTACTGCGCGGCATGACCCACGGCAATTCCGGGCATGAGACCGCGGCTTATATGGTTCAGACCGGCAGGAAACCCGGGGGCGAGCTTGTTTATCCCGGAATGGGCGCGATTGTTTCACTTTTCAAAGGACAGCCGCCCGTGTACAAGAATGACCTGCCGCCCTATATCACCGTGACCACCCCCCAGGGCAGATTTTCCGAATGCGGTTTTATGGCCTCAAAATACAAACCTTTTTCTACGGGCGGGGATCCTAACAGAGAGCCGTTTGCGGTTGAAGGTATCGTATCCGAGACCGTAAGCGAAGACCGGCAGAAGACCCGCAAAGAATTTCTGAAGGGCATAGACAGTTTTACCAGGGGGATGATGGAAGACCCGCTGGTAAAGGTTATTGAATCCTGCCAGGAACAGGCCTACTCCATGATCCTGGGAGAGGCCAGAAGGGGTTTTCTGCTGAATGAAGAAACGAAAGAAACACGGGACCTTTACGGGCGCAACAAATTCGGCCAGTCCTGCCTGCTTGCGAAACGGCTCGTGGAAAGAGGGGTGCCGTATATAACGATCAACTATGGCGGCTGGGATACGCATAAACGGCATTTTGAGACCATGAATCAGAAGTTGCCGGAGTTTGATAAAGCGCTTGCGGCGTTATTGCAGGAACTTGCAGATAAAAAACTGCTGGACAGCACAATAATTCTCTGCGGCGGGGAATTCGGCCGCACTCCCAGGATACTCTGGGAAGACCCCTGGTATGGCGGGCGCAGCCATTTTGGCAAAGCGTTCTCTTACCTGGTAGCCGGAGGCGGTTTTAAAGGCGGCCAGGTTGTCGGGAAAACCGACAGCACCGGAGAGAATGTTATTGAGCGGCCTATCTATCCCTGGGATCTCATGGCAAGTGTATTTGAGCTTCTTGGAATTGATAAGAACGCTAAACTGCCGCACCCGCAGGGCCTGACGGTCTATGCCAGTCCTTTTACCGAAGGAGTTGTCAGCCCGAAAGAGACCGGAGGGCTGCTTAAGGAGATAATGTTGTGAGAAGGTTTCCTGTCCAAATAGCCGCGGTCATATTTATTTTTTCCGCCGCCGGGTTTACGGCGGAGCCGCCGCATATAGGTTATATCTATCCCGCAGGCGGCAGGCTGGGGACGGTTATTGAGGTTCTCGTGGGTGGAAAAAATATCAGAGAAGCCACGGCCGTACACGTAACCGGCGGCAAGGTCTCAGGCCAGGTCCTGGAGGATCCGGATAAAGATCTGGTCCTAAAGAGAGCCGAAGATACGAAGTTCGAAGAAGTTACCGTAATTCCCAAAAAATTAGATAAAGAAAACCTTAAACCGTCAAATTTTAAATTTGATCTTAACACCACAGTTTCGAAAAAAGAAAAAGCTAGCAGGGAAAAAAGAAGGAACAGTAAAAAAAATAAAAAGGACGACCCTTTTCCGGATACGGTGAAAATTAAGATAACTATCGCGGAGGATGCCCTGCCCGGGGACCGGGAACTGCGTGTGATCACTTCCGCCGGCCTTTCCAATAAATTTACCTTTCAGGTGGGCCAGCTTCCCGAGGTTTATGATGCCGAACCTAATAACCGCCCGGAGCAGGCCACCAAAATACCCTCCCTGCCCGCGCTCTTGAACGGGCAGATCCTGCAGGGTTTGCAGGGCACGCAAAGCGATGTGGATTACTATAGTTTTAAAGGAAGGAAAGGGCAGGACCTGGTTGTAACCGCCGATATCAGAAAATTACTTCCTTATATCGCAGACGGAGTTCCCGGCTGGTTCCAGGGCACACTGGCTATTTTGGACAGCAAAGGGACGGAGCTTATTCATTCGGATAATTTCAGATTTTCCCAGGATCCGGTGATACTTTACACCGTTCCTGAAGACGGCGAATATTTCCTGGAAGTAAGGGATTCCATATACAGGGGCCGGGAGGATTTTGTCTACCGTATCTCCATCGGCGCCCTGCCTTATATTACGCACATTTATCCGCTGGGGACAAGTTACGGGACTTCCACTTTTGTAAGGCTTTACGGGAAAAATCTGCCGGTCACGGCCTTTGAGGCGGAGAGCAAGGACAGGAATTACCTCGTCCAGAGCCTGCAGGTCCGGAATAAAGAAAATATACTTTCCAATAAGGTCTTATTTGCTTTTAGTGATCTTCCTGAGGTCAGCAATCAAAACGGCAATAATTCCCCTGAAAAAGCCCGCCTGCTAAAACTGCCCGTGATAGTCAACGGGCGTATAACCGGAGTGGGTGTTAAGGATTACTATTCCTTTTTGGGCAGGGCAGGCCAGGCAATAGCCATAGAGGTCGCAGCACGCAGCCTCGGTTCTCCTCTTGATTCATATATTATCCTGACCGACAGTAAGGGTGTGAAAATAGCGGATAATGACGATGACTTGACCTATAAAGGCGAAGGAATGTCAACGCATCACGCGGATTCTGCTTTGCTCATCAAACTCCCTGCGGACGGGGTTTATACTTTGGAAATAAGGGATATGCAGAACAAGGGTGGGGAGGAATACGCCTACCGCCTGCGCGTGAGCGAGCCCCTGCCTGACTTTGAAGTCAATTCTTTTCCTCCGAATCTTACCGTGCCCCGCGGCGGTACGGCCAGCTTTAAGGCAAAAGTAGTCCGCAAAGACGGTTTTACCGGCCCGGTCCAGCTTGCCCTGCAAAACGACCTGGGAGGGCTGAGGCTTGACAGTTCGGTCATACCCGAAGGAAAAACCGAAATGAATCTGACGGTTACGGCCGGGAATAAGGTCAAAGAAGGCATCAGCGCCTGCCGGCTTGAAGCAACAGGTGTTGTCCAGGGCCGTAAAATTACCCGTCCCGTAATTTCCGCTGAAGATTATATGCAGGCCTTTGCCTGGAAGCACCTGGTCCCGGTAAGCGACCAGCTTGTTCTTGTAACACCGCCCATGCCTTATACACTCGCTTTTGCCGTTCCCAGCGGAAAAATATTTGAACTGACCCAGGGCAAAGAATCTTCAATACCGATAGATTTGGTGCGTAATCCTGATTTTCAGGTAAACCTGCAGTTACAGCTCCTGGATCCTCCCCCGGGCATTATCCTGCGTAATTCAAGCTTTCGGGGTGGCAATAAAGACAGGCAAATGGCCACGCTCCGGGTGGAAAGCAAAGTCAATCCGGGTTTGTATGAAAACCTTGTCCTGGTGGCTGTAGCTAATGTACCCGTGGCGGATCCCGAAAATCCGGACAACAAATCCAAACGCGAAAAAATATTTGTAACAGCACCGGCTCTTCCTGTGGTAGTATTAAAAGGCAAAGAGGAAAAAAAACCTCCTGAAAAAAATGATATTAAAAAAATAGCGGACGTTACACCGGAGAGAACGGTTCCCGGAAATCTTGTCGGAGAAAAGAAAGGAATAACAGTTGAAAACAAAAAATAGCGGTTTCGAGAGCTTGCTACAAGGTAATTTAAAGGTATCGGTAGTTACGCAAAACGGTTATAAAGAACATTTTATCTCTCTGGCTTTTCCTCCGGGCACCCGGGAGTTCGACACCTCCCTCGCTGAATTATTTTCCTATTTGAAAAAAACAGGCGCGCAGGCTGTCATGCAGCTCCTCCTGGGCGGGATCCCCTCAAAGCCGGTACTTATTGAAAAGATGAAAAAGCTTAACGGGCCGGTCACCTGGCCGGTTATGGCAATTGACCATGATAATGGAAGCCATTTTCCGGTGAGCGGGATCCAGGTATTTGCTGTTTCCGGGGTGAAACTTAAAGAAATAAACTTAAACGGTGAAAAGGCCGGCTTTGCCTACGAAGACCCGGATTTCGAATACGTGCTCCTGTCAGATATGAGACCGGATGACACGGCCCTTGCTCCGGGAAAACAGACCCGTGAGGTTTATGCCAAAGCGGACGCCGCTTTGAAAGAGGCGGGTATGGATTTCTCCCGGGTCGTGCGGACCTGGTTTTATCTGGATAAACTTCTTGACTGGTATAAGGAATTTAACGACGCCCGCACCGGGTGTTTTGATGCCAACGGTATTTTTCATAAACTGGTCCCGGCGAGTACCGGTATCGGGGCCAGCAACCCGGAAGGCGCGGCACTGGTGGCCGGTTTTTACGCCCTGAAACCAAAACACGGGGAAGCAAAAATCACTAAAGTCGGCTCGCCCCTGCAATGCGAGGCCTTCAATTACAAGAGTGCTTTCAGCCGCGCGGTGGAAATAAAGACCGGGGCCTGTCGGAAACTTATTATCTCCGGTACCGCCAGTATCGACCCCGATGGCAAGTCGGCTTATATCGGAGACCTGGATAAACAAATAGAGCTTACCCTGAAGGTAGTGAAGGAGATACTTTCGTCAAGGAATATGGATTGGGAGGATGTTACCAGGTCAATTTTATATTTTAAAGAGCAGGGTACCGCTCCCGCTTTCAGAAAATACTGTGAATTAAATAATATCCCTGCTTTTCCGTCAACAGTCGTCTACACTACGGTCTGTAGGGAGGAGCTCCTTTTCGAAATAGAACTCGACGCGGTCAAATAATAAAGTACTTAACAGCTGCTTTTTTCTTTTTGTGATCTTCGCGCCGGCAGGGTTTGCGTTTTTCTTCGCTTTAAAGCTAATCTCTTTTATTCTCCCTTTGAGTTCTTAGGGTCTTTTTCCCGCTTTTTGCTTTCATTTTCTTCTTGGCGGAATAGAGCATCCCTTTGACAAGGCGTTTTATGCCTTTTTTATGTTTCTTTTTACAGGCCGGGTCAAGTTCCGCGAGTACTGCCGTGGTAAATTCGGCGGGGGAATGCGAGTATTTTCTTGCGTTATCAAAACTTATGATGCCCCGTTTATAAAGATTCTTTAGCGACTGTACAAAACTTTGCATTCCGTATTCTTTGCCTGTATGGATTGCCGTGTAGATCTGCCGGGCGTCGTTGCTGATAATAAGGTTCTTGATCGCGGAAGTCGAGATCAAAACCTCAACAGCGGGGATCCTGCCTTTTTGCCCGTCTTTTGGAATAAGCTGCTGCGCTATGATAGCTTGCAGCGCTCCGGCAAGCTGGATCCTTATCTGGAACTGCTGGGTGGGGGGAAAAGCGTCAGTTATCCTGTGGATAGTTTGCGCGGCGTCTATGGTATGGAGGGTAGCAAGGACGAGATGTCCCATCTCCGCCGCCGTTATCGCAGTTGAGATAGTATCCAGATCTCTGAGTTCTCCTATCATGATCACATCAGGGCTCTGCCTGACGACCGACTTGATAGCGTCGGCAAAAGAATGAGTGTCTGTATGAAGTTCCCGCTGTTCCACTATGCTTAATTTGTTTTCATGCCGGAATTCTATTGGGTCTTCTATCGTTATTATATGGCTTTTTCTTCTGCTGTTGATCAGGTCTAGCATCGCCGCCAGGGTGGTGCTTTTTCCGCTGCCGGCCGGCCCGGTGACAAGGATCAGCCCCCTTTGCGTATCAGCAAGCTTTTCAATAATGTCCGGCAGGTTAAGCTCTGATAAGTTGGGGAGTATATGGGGTATCGGCCGTATCGAGGCCGCGACCGTGCTTTTTTGCATGTAGGCGTTGATCCTGAAACGGCAGAGGCCTTTAATATCATAAGAAAAATCAAGTTCCTTGTTCCTGTTAAAAGCGGCTTTTTGTTCGGTATCGAAGATAGATTCAATAAGTTCCCGGGTTTCTTCGCTGTTGAGTTTTTTCCCGTCCAGTTGGACCACGTCCCCGTCGATCCTGAAACTGATAGGCGAATTGGTGGAAATAATAATATCAGAAGCTCTTTCTCTTACTGCTGTTTCACAAAGTTCTCTGAAGTTCAAAAGCATTTCCTTTTACTGAATATATTGTTTTCTGATTATAAAACAATGCATATAATAAGTCAATAATGTTATGGTTTGAAATTTGAAAAGTTTGTAAAGGGGTGCTTAAACACTATCGGACTTTCCTGATTAAAACGGGCTCCGCCCTGAAGAGGAAGAGCCCGTTAAATTGAAAGTTTACCTGCCTTTCACGTCATAAACAAAAAGATCATTTTCATGCCTGAGAAAAAGCTTTCCTCCGGCCACGACCGGATGGTTCCAGAACGGGTCTTTACCTTCGCTCGGTGTTTTGAATTGTCCGGCCTGCTTGAATTGCCCGGGATTTGCTTCAACGAGGGTCACAAGGCCGCCCGTCTCGCTGTAACAGTAAAGCATGCCGTCGGCATAAGTTAAAGAGCCCTTCCCGACGCTTTTTTCCGTCCAGAGCTTTTTACCGGTCTTCATATCTATACAATGCAAACCTTTGTTCTTGTCCCCGAAACCGTAGATATAGCCGTTGACCATAACGACTCCGCCATGGTGGTTATCTATATTTTTTCCGGACCAGAGTTCTGTTACCGCGCTCAGAGAATCATCCAATTTTAAACATTTATCTTCTGTCCCGTAGCCGCTTGTGATGTAAATCAACCCGTCAAGGAAGACAGGGGTGGTGGCATGCACGTCCCAGGCCGTTTCGTAAGCGAATTTCCAGAGCAGCTTGCCTGTCTTAGGGTCAATTCCCATGGCATATTTTGCGCTCATGGTCAGTAAGAGCCGCTTGCCTTTATAGTCCACTATAATACCGGAACAATAACCGGCATTGTCCCCGGTGCTTTCTGTTTCCCAGATCTTTTTTCCTGTCTTTTTATCCAGGGCCAGGCAAAGCGTATTTTTGCCTCCGGGCATGCAAATAAGGTTATTACCGTCTATAGTTACGGATTCCGCGTAGCCCCAGGTGCCTGCAGAACCTTTGGTTTCGCTTCCTTTCAGTTCAAGTGACCAGACACCTTTTCCGGTCTTGGCATCAAAAGCGCCGAGAATACCCAGCCCGCTGATCTGGTAGACCATACCGTCGCTCCACACAGGGGTGCTTCTTTCTCCGGGATTACTGCCCGTATAGCTTTTCCCGTTTTCCGCCTGCCAGAGGATTTTACCGCTAAAGTCCAGGGCTGTTATTGTGTCTTTGCTTGTTAAACTGCCTGCCGTAAAGATCATGCCGTCGGCAATAGTGACACTCGCGTAACCTTTACCGCATTTATTATGGCTCCAGAGAAGTTTTGGCCCCTCTGCCGGCCACGCTTTAAGCAAACCCCTGTCAGGGCTTATGTTGTCGTGGTTTATTCCGTTGAAAGCCGGCCAGGAGGCCGCCGCTGTTTCAGCAAAACTTGCACCGGCTAATAAAAAAACCAGCAAAAAAGCAGCAGCTAACCGGAAACATATATTTTTCATAAAACCAACCTCCTTACTTCTTTAGATCATAGACATAGAGCATGCCCGCGTGTCTGATATATATTTTTCCGTCCAGGATGACCGGGTGGGCCCAGAAAGTGTCTTTCGAGGCCTTGGGCAGTTTAAAGCTGCTTACCTCTTTGTATTCCTTGGGATTGGCTTCTATCATAGTGAGCTTTCCCTGCTCGTCAAGAAGATAAAGCATTTTGTCGGCATAGATCGGGGAGCCCTTACCCGGTTTTTTATTCCAGGCGGTCTTGCCGTCCTCAAAATTGAGGCAGAACCAGCCCGGTTTTTGCGCCCCTGAACCGTAGACATAGCCGTCTAAGAATACGACCCCGCCGTGGTGGTTATCCATATCTTTGGATTTCCATTCTTCAGTTACGGAAGTTCCGTCTTTGGAAAGTTTTATCAGGCAGGAACCTTTTCCATAACCGCTTGTTAAAAATATTGAACCGTCCTTGTAAACAGGCGTGGTGGCATGACAATCGCAGCCGGTTTTATAGGGGAACTTCCAGATGATCGTCCCGTCTTTGGCGTTTATTCCAAGTACATAAGTTGCGCTCTCGGCCAGGAGCTGTCTGGTTCCCGCAATTTCAATAATGAGGGAAGAACAATAAGAGGCATTATCAGCCAACCCGCTCGTAGCCCAGACCTGTTCTCCGGTTTTTTTATTCAGGGCTACAACAACTGTTTTTTTACCGCCCGGCATGCAAATAAGATTATTTCCGTCAATAAGAGGAGATTCTGAAAGGCCCCAGCCGCCTGCTTTTGAGCCGTATTTCTCTGCCAGGTCAAGAGACCATACTAGCTTGCCTGTTTTTGCCTCCAGGGCGGCGAGCATTCCGGCTGCCGAGAGGTGATAGACCATGCCTTCATTATATTGCGGTGTTCCGCGGGTGCCGGGAAAATCCTTATCCCAGGAATCCCCGGTAGCGGCCTGCCAGAGGAGTTTTCCGTTCATATCCAGGGCAATTACGGTGTTTTTTGAATCCAGGTCGCCTGCCGTAAAGATCATCCCGTCGGCTATTGAAACAGAAGCATACCCTTTCCCGAGGCCTTCATATTTCCAGACAAGCGCCGGGCCGTCTTTCGGCCATTCTTTAAGCAGGCCTTTTTCTAAAGAGATATTGTCATGATTTACCCCCTGCCAAATAGGCCAGGAAGGGGTTTCGGCAGACAAACCGAAAGCGCAAAATAAACTTAAGAACATACCCGCAAGCACATATTTTTTCATAGTTCCTCCTTTAAACACGGTTAATATTCTAACATAAAAAAACAGCTTGTATATACAAAATTTAAAGCTTTTGAATGGGGTTAGACGGCGGCCTGCCGGAAAAAATATGGATAAATGCGGGGTTTTTCAGTACAATATAGCCGTGGAGGGAAACCTATGCTAAATTCCCCGGAAAGACTTGAAGTAAAGAACCTCAGCAAAGCTTATCAACTGCCGGTCTTGAAAAACCTTGAGTTTGCTGCCCTTCCCGGCGAGACTATCGCCATTACCGGGCCTTCTGGTTCCGGCAAGAGCACGCTTTTGAACCTCCTGGGGCGGCTGGAGTACGCGGATTCCGGCGAAATTTATCTGGGCGGGGTAAATATTACCGGCTTGCAAAAGGAAGAGCTGTATAATTACCGCAATAAAATGGTGGGTTTTGTTTTTCAGGAACATTTTTTACTGCCGCAGTGCACGGCCCTGGAAAATGTCCTCCTGGCTGCGCTCCCCGCGGGAGAGGGCGGCCCGGCGGAAAAAAAGGCGGTTCAGCTGCTTAACAAACTCGGGCTTTCCTCAAAGCTTGATTCTTTTCCGGCGAAATTATCCGGCGGAGAACGCCAGCGGGTGGCGATAGCCAGGGCTTTGCTGAATTCTCCCAAGCTTCTGCTCTGCGATGAGCCCACGGGCAATCTGGATGCCGCGAACGGAAAGCTGGTAGTTGATATTTTCCTTGAAATAGCACAAGCAGAAAAAGTAATAGTCCTCATGGCAACGCATAACCTCGAGCTTGCCGCAAAATTCAAAACGGTATTCCGTCTGGCGGATGGAATGCTGGAAAAGGTGTAGCGCTTGAACTTCTTCCGGCTGGTTTTCAGAAGTTTCACGTATTATCTGAAGGCGGACCTGGTAATTGCCGCGGGTATTGCCGTTGCTATTGCCGCGCTGACCGGCTCGCTCCTTGTCGGCCATTCCGTAAAAAGAAATCTGGAGGACCTTGCCCTTAAACGCCTGAATAATGTTCAGTTTACGGTTTCCGGCAATAGTTTTTTTTCTGAAGAACTTGCTGAAAAGCTGGGAAGGGGGGGGGAAAAAAAGAACGGGACAGGTGTTTATGAGGCTGTAATAGTCCTGCCGGCCGTGGTAAAAAACTCAGCAAACGAAATTCTTGTTCCAAATACGGCCCTTCTCGGAGTAAAGGGGGACTGTCTCAAGGACACTTTAGGCCCCGGCAGGCCTTTGGCCGGAAGAGAAGCCGTCCTCAATGCCGGCCTTGCCGGGGATCTGAACGCGAAAGCAGGCGATCTGCTTGTTATTAAAATAATAAAGCAGGGCTTTGCCCCCGGGGATTCTCTTTTTGGCGGGAAAAAAGCGGAAGATACGGTCTTAAGTTTTCCTGTTGCGGTTAAAGCGATAATAAAAAATACGGGCCCGGCAGGTTTTAGTTTAAAAAACGGTGTTGTGAAACCCAGGAATATTTTTGTCAGCCTTGATTTTCTTCAAGAGCAGCTAAAAAAGAAGGGCCGGGTAAACTACCTGCTTGTTTCGGGGGGTCCTGCTGCTTTGGAAGAAAACCTGAAACAGGTTTTGAAAATTGAGGATCTCGGGCTTAATATTATTCCGGGGGGAAGTTCTTTTATACTTGAAAGCGAAAATATGGTGCTTTCCGAAGCCGCGGCAGAAGCCGCAAGAAAGGCGGCAAAAGACAACCGGCTTTCCTGCGAGGAAAACTCCGTTTATCTCCTTAATTCCCTGAATGGCAAAGCTCCGTACTCTATTGTTTCCGGAAACAGCCGTATATTTCCCGGAAAGGCCGGGAAAGAAAAAAATAATTCCGCTTTAGCTCCGATAATTCTAAGCAGCTGGGCGGCTGAAGATACGGGCGCCGGGGTGGGAGACACTGTTAAAGCGGAGTATTTTGAAGCAAAAAGCAACGGAGAGTACGAAGTCAAAACTAAACAATTCCTCGTGATCAATATCGAAGCCCAGGAAAAAATGGCGGGGAATGCGAGGGTCCCGGATTTTGAAGGTATCACAGACGCAAAAAATATGGCGGGCTGGAAGACTCCTTTCCCGGTTGATATGAAGAAGGTCAGGCAAAAAGATGAATTGTTCTGGGACAGGTACAAGGCGGCACCAAAGGCGCTGATCTCCTATGAGGATGCGAGGGACTTTTGGCGGCCGGCTTATTCCGGTATAACCTCGCTAAAGCTCTCTTCTTCCGGTACGGCGGAGCTTGACGGATTTAAGAAAAGTTTTTTGAAGAATTTTGACTACAAAAACGCCGGCTTGCGCGTAACCGCGGTAAAAGAGGAGGCGCTGAAAGCGGCGCAAGGTTCGACGGACTATGCGATGCTTTTCGTTTCCTTGAGCTTCATTATAGTGCTCTCGGCACTGTGGCTTGCTTCATATTTGTTCCGGCTTATGCTGGAAACAAGAACCTCCCAGGCAGGGATATTGCTGGCCCTCGGGTTTACGTTCAGAGAGCTTCTAAAGGTTTATATTTTTGAAGGGCTGTTTATCATTCTGCTGGGCGCTTTGGTGTCCTTGCCGGCCGGTATTTTTTATGCCGGTTGGGTCCTGGGCTTTCTGAAACCCCTGCTCGGGGAAGGCGGTGATTTTAAAATATATATAGAAGCCCGGCCGCTGGTTACCGGGTTGGTGTCGGGTATGGCCCTGGCCCTGCTGTCTATTTATTTTGGAGTCAGGGTTTTTAAAGGTTCCACCGTCAGGGGCCTGCTTTCCGGCAAACCGGAATATTCAGGAAAAGTAAAAGTTAAGCCGGGAAAAAGGATCGACAGTATTTATGCCCTTGGAATAAGGTCGCTCCTGTATTCCAAAAAGAGAAGCTTCCTTACCGCGGGGCTCTTTGCTTCCGCTGCTTTTGTTATTATTACTGTGGCCGTGAACAGGCCGCTCGGTTTTGCCCCTGATACTCTGCAAAAAAAATCCGGTTCCGGCGGGTTTAACCTTATCGCGAATTCTAGAATGCCTCTCTACAGTGAGCTGAATTCAAGAGAGGGAAGAAAGAAGAACGGTTTTGCTTCTTATGCCGCCCCGGTGTGGGACAGTGTCACGTTTGTCCCCTGTAAACTGAGCGTTAACGGGGAGGACATCAGCTGTCTGAATGTAAATCAGCCGGTAAGGCCTGCGGTCCTCGGAGTTCCTGTCTCCGTCCTGGAGCAGGACGGCGCGTACTTTTCTTCAGGCAGGAAAATTTCCTGGGAAATACTGAATAATAAACTCCCCGGCGGAAGTATCCCCGCGCTGGCCGACGCGAACAGCCTGGAATGGATACTGCATAAAAAAGTCGGCGACACGCTTCCGGTTTACGGCGCGTCCGGAACTCCTGCCGGACTTAAATTTACGGCCTCGCTCTCGCAGAGTATTTTTGCCGGTGTTATAGTTATTTCCGAAGAGAATTTTAACGGAGTTTTTGGGAGCGGGACAGGTTATAACTATTTTCTTATCCGTACCCCGAAAGAGAAAGAGGAAGAGGTCCTGCTTTTGCTCAGGCAGGAACTTGGAAAAATGGGTTATACGGCCGCGAGGACCTCTGAAGCTCTCTCTGCTTTTGCCAATGTGCAAAATACTTATCTCTATACCTTCCAGATACTCGGGGGGCTGGGTTTTCTCCTGGGCACCTTTGGTATCATTGCCGTGCTTTTACAGAATGTTTATAAAAGAAGGCAGGAGTTTGCTCTGCAGGCCGCGCTCGGTTTCAAAAAGAGGGCCCTCGTATTTCTTGTGGCTTTTGAGAACGCGCTTTTGCTCCTGCTCGGACTTTTTGCTGGGACCCTGAGCTCTCTCGCGGTATCTTTTCCTTATATATTGAAAATGGGGAATCAAATAAACTTTGTCCTGCCGTTTTTGACCCTGCTCGGCATGCTTGTGCTGGGGCTTGTTTCCTGCACGCTGGCGGCATATTATTCACTTAGAGGCGATCTGCTTTCAGCTTTGCGTTCAGAATGAGATCCTTTTTGTAGCTGCCTCATTTATGAGGGCATTATGAGGGCAATAATGTCTTGAAATTTAATTGCTTTACCGTTAAGATATTACTATGAGATTTTTAAGAATACTTGGCGTAATATTCATGTCTCTGGTCATCTGTTTTATCGCAGGGTCTTTTGGCTTATTCTATAATATTATTAATCCAAAAGGGCTCGCTCTTATTCCAAAAAAAGCGGTTGCCGCGGAAGCAGAAAAAGTCCGGCCTGTTTTGCCTGTAAAAAAGCCCGAGGTTAAAATAAAAATAGTACCTTTGGCAGTACCAAAGCCCGCCGTTACAGAGAGCAGGAAAATTACAAATAAAAAACCTGAAATAGTTGTTCTGCCGCCCTCCGCAATTGAAAAACCGCCCGTTACGAAAGAGGCCGTTACTGCCGCTGCAAGCAGGCTTAACCTGGAACAGGCCAAACTTCTTTTTGACTCCGGGAAGGCGGTTTTTGTGGACGCCAGGCCGGAATACACCTATATTGAAAGACATATTCAAGGTGCGGTTTCGCTCTCGGCCAGCAGATTTACTTTTCAATTTGAGCAGAAAAAAGACAAGTTGAAAAAAGAGGATCTTTATGTTGTCTATTGCAGCAGTGTGACCTGTCATTTAAGCGAAATAGTCGCCGGCTACCTGGACGAAAATGGTTTTAAGAACGTCAGGATCTTTACCGGCGGCTGGGATGAATGGTTTGCGGCCGGTTTTCCGGTGGAAGGCCTTAAAGTAAAAACAAACGGTGCAAAATGAAAAAGCTGCTGTCAGACAGAAAATTGCTCTTTGTCCTCCGCCTGCTCATGGGCGTGGTCTTCATACTTGCCAGCATTGACAAAATATTTAATCCCGCGGTATTTTCTTCGGTGCTCAGGGAATACCAGCTCGTACCGGAAATACTGATACCTTTTGTCTCCGTGACCATGCCCTGGATAGAGTTTTTTACCGGGGTGCTGCTTATTTTTAATATATTTTCCCGGTCCGCGGCTCTAATCATGATCTGTTTGAATATCTGCTATATTTTCGGGATAACCCTGAATCTTATCTGGGGGCTGTCCCATGAATGCGGCTGTTTTACCCTCTTCGGCTGGAACGAGCCTATAAGCGGCTCCACTATTGTCCGCGACCTGGTGTTTATCCTGATGTGTCTCCCTATCCTGCTCTATTCTACCAATGCGCTTAGTTCAAAGAAAGAATCTTAATTGATCTTCTGCTGTCATTGTGAGGAATACGGCGTTAGCCGTGATTTGATGACTAATATAGCTGACAGCCAACGCTGTCATCTATGTAAAAGTTTGTCAAGACGCAACAACTCTACCAAGACAAAAATAGATGCGTTTGCCAAAACTCCTTCCATAGCTGATCCACGAGTTTCTTTTGTTTTGCTTTTCATGCTTTTATTTACATTAATTTCACTTGGTCTTCAGTCATCTATCGGGGCTCTTTAAGAGCATTGTAATTTATGATTTAAACCAAGGATAGGTCAACCATTGCGTTGGACCTCTAGGGTCAATGACAAATGGACCTTACCCTCAATCAAGCATTTCCGGCAAAACACAGTAAAACTATTTGATCAGCCTTAATATTTCTTCATCATTAAAGTATTTTTTGTCCTTCCATACCGCCAGGCTTATCGCTGCTATCTTTCTGCATACAGCGTTGTAAGCATTCCGTTCATTAATCCCGTTTTTGATAAGATACGCGTGATACTGGTTAAGAACATTATTGCCATTGATTGCTGAATATCCTGCCATCTTGTAAACACATTTCAAAGTCCTGTTTCCAAATATCTTATTGCTGCCATACTTAGTTCCATCGCTGACTCTCTGATGACGAACCAATCCGCAATAACTGTAGAATTTATGCTTATTGGCAAAACGCCTTGGGTCAATTACATGGGCAATTATCTTTGCGGCCTGGATATCTCCAATACCCGGGATTGACTTAATATATTTATTTTCTTCAAATTCTTTTAATTGCGTTTTAATTTCTTTAACATAAACTTCTCTGCTTTTTTCTATTTCAACCAGCAAGTTATACAAATGATGTCCTACAAACTTATGACCAAAATCTGGAATATCTTTTAAAAGACTTTCATCGGTGTAGAGTTTTATTCCAGTTTGCTTCTTTCCGGATTTTCTGAATATAGATTTGTACCTGTTTTTTATTCTTACGGCATCTTCGACCAAAGCGTTGTATCCTGATACCAGGTGTTTAAATTTCTCTCTCTTAGATCCGTCGTGATAAACAGGAATTAAAAATCCACCTCTTAAAAGTCTTGCAAGTTTCCGGGCATCCAGCTTATCTGTTTTTTTCTTACTATAGTCTTTAACTGCTACAGGATTACAGACTAGGACTTCTTCTGCCTCGGGCCTTATTATGTCAAAGAGCCAACTGCTCATTTCCGATTCTTCAAATGTTACTATCTTCTTACCGCTAAAACTTCTTAGATAGTTCTTAATTAGCCTTCCATTTGTTTCTATTTGAGAGCTATCCTTTTCACAGCCTTTGTTGTCCAGAACACACATTGTGCATGTTGACGAATGTGCATCAATTGCTATATAATTCATATTGCCTCCTTTCGAAGTTCATTTGGGATAGTATCTTTGATACTAAACCCGACTTCGTGATACTTTGATATCACAAAAAGGTCTGCGCTTAAAGAGCCTATTGCACCTCTTCGGAAGGAGGTCTTTTACATATTACCATTGCGAGGAATACGGCGTTAGCCGTGATTAGATGACGAAGCAAACCAGATATAGCTCACAATACAGAACGTTTCCTGGTTTGCTTCGTCATAAGCTCTCCCTATCGGTCGATTCCTCGCAATGACAGGCTGAGTGGCATGGAAAATATATGGTCAGCTGTCAGTGATATTACGTCGAAAGCTCCACCACAAAGCGCTGGTGGATTAAAAACCCGCCTAACGGCGGACTCCTCCCGCCTAGATGAGTTTATGCGTGGCTGGCGCAATTACAGTAAAAAAAATATTTAAAGAGGTGAAACCATATGAGTTTGTATAAATGCACCGGCAGGACTTTTAACGCGAAAGAGGGCCTTAAGGCCCTGGGTTTTCGCTGGGACGGCATAAATAAATGCTGGGCGGGAGAACTCCCCGATACAAAACTTGAAGAAGCAAAAAAACTTGCCATGCAGCATAATTTTACGATAACAAAAAATGGGCTGATAGTTTTTGGTGATGAAAAAGAACCCCCTGATATTGAATGAATTGAAGCCGCTCCTCCTGCCCTGACAATCCTTTTTATTACCCCGGGTTTATGCTATAATAACTATCATGTTGAAAATCTATAATACCCTGACCCAAAAAAAAGAAGATTTTGTGCCAATTTCCCGCGGGGAAGTCAAGATATACAACTGCGGGCCTACCGTTTACGGTTATTTTCATATCGGTAATGCCCGGAATTTTATAGTAGTTGATGTTATCAGGCGCTATCTTACCTTCAGGGGCTTAAAAGTTACCCTGGTCCAGAATGTGACCGATGTAGATGATAAAATAATTAAACGCGCGCTGGATGAAAAGACAACTCCGCAGGCCGTTGCGGAAACTTTTACAAAGGCCTACTTTGAGGACCTGGAAGCTCTCTCGGTCCTGCCGCCTGATGTTAATCCCAAAGCTACCGAACATATTGGAGAGATGCAGGAACTCATAAAACTCCTTATTGACAACGGCTCCGCTTATGTTTCTGAGGGCGATGTCTATATGGATGTGGGCAAAGTTAAGGACTACGGCAAGCTTTCCCACAAGAATATCGAAGAATTGCAGGCGGGCGCGAGGATCGAGGTCAGCGATAAAAAACACAGCCCGCTTGATTTTGTTCTCTGGAAAAAAGATAAGAACGAGGGTATCTCCTGGGCTTCCCCCTGGGGGCCGGGCCGTCCCGGCTGGCATACGGAATGCTGTGTTATGAGCGGCAAATATTTACAGCATCCTTTTGATATCCATTCCGGCGGTATTGACCTGGTTTTTCCCCATCATGAAAATGAGCTTGCTCAGGTGGAAACGGCCACAGGGAAAAAACTTGCCAATTACTGGGTGCATAACGGCCACTTGAACATTCACGGGGAGAAGATGAGCAAATCCCTGAATAATTTTCTACTTGCTCGCGATATTTTAAAGAAGCAAGACAAAAATACTATCAGATTCTTCCTGCTTTCCGCTCATTACCGGAGCCCTCTGGACTTTACGGAGGATAATGTTACAAATGCTAAGTATGGTTTTACGGATGTGGATAATACCTTGGATAGAGTGACTAAATTGCTTTCTAAGAATAATGTTTCAGGAGGAACTCTTTATACTAACTTGGTGGAAAAAGGCAAAGAAATGGAAGCAAAATTTGTTGCAGCGATGGATGATGACTTTAACACAGCCCAAGCGATTGCTGCACTTCTTGAATATGCGGATGAAATAAAAAAAACGATAAAAAAGAAAGACTTGGTCTTAAATTATGAAAATCGCAATGCGCTAAAACTTGCAGGAGAAAAATTATCAGCGCTTTTGACAATTTTGGGTTTTGAATTTATAAAAGAAGCTGAAAGCACTCAGAAAAAAGAAGAAATAAACGCGGTTGTTCTTGAGAGAGATGCAGCGCGAAAAAACAAAGATTGGACAAAGTCAGATCTTATAAGAAAAACTATTGCAGGGGAAGGCTTCGCTGTTGAAGATACGCCAAACGGTCAAATTACATTTTTATTGAAACACAGAGATACTGGCGAAATATGCCCAGTTTGTAATAATGGAATATTAATGGCACACGAGGTTAATCGGCATGTTTCTACCTATACCTGCCAAAAATGTCCAGCAGTATTTGATGCAGAGGTTCGTCATGATTTCGAAAATAGAAAACATTGGTGGGTAGGGAAGCATCGTAATCCTAAATTCTGGACGTATGATAATGAAACATTATTAGATGGATTGATGAAAATGGAAGAGAAAATAAATTCAGGGAAGAGTGAATATCGTGAATATCTTGATGAATACGAAATTGAAATTATACAGGGGAAGAAAAAATGAACAGGACAATTTTCGGCAAGAACGCGTGTTTTGAGGTGCTCCGGTCAAAGAGCCGCCTCATAAGAAAGATCTCCATAGCCAGAGAGAAAAAACCCGAGCTCCACGATATAATCGCGGCTGCAAAAGAAACCAGCACCTCCATCCAGTATCTTTCAAACAAAGATATGGACCGGCTGGCCAAGGGGACGAATCACCAGGGCGTGATCATCTTTACCTATGCCAAGGAGTATGTTGAAATTGAGGATATACTTGAGTACGCGGCTTCAAAGAACGAAAAGCCGTTCATAATAATACTTGATTCGGTCCAGGACCCGCATAACCTCGGGGCCATAATCAGGACCGCGGAATGCGCGGGCGCCCACGGTATTATTATTCCCAAGCAGAACTCGGTGCATGTTACCTCCACGGTGGAGAAGGTTTCCACAGGCGCCACGGAATATGTCCTCGTTTCCATGGTAAGCAACCTTAACTACGCGGTTTCCCTGCTTAAAAAGAACAATATCTGGATTACCGGCCTGGAGGCCGAAGCTCCGAAAAATTATTATGATGAGGATTTTAGAGGCGGCATAGCCCTGGTTTTTGGAAGCGAAGGGGAAGGCATTAGAAAGAGCCTGAAGGAAAACTGCGATTTTCTGGTCAAGATCCCCATGAAAGGCATGATCCCCTCTTTGAATGTCTCGGTCTCGGCCGGCATCATACTCTATGAGGTCGTAAGGCAGCGTTTTCAGGTAACCATGATAAAATAATGAAAAAACTGCTCCCGGTACTCATATTTCTTTTGCTTGCCGCCGGCTTTGCCGCGGCGGAAGAAGACGAGTACAGGTTGAAATATTCCGAGGCCTTTAGCCGCATGCAGGAGTTCCAGAAGAACCTTTATCTGAAAGAGGCGGTGGAAAGATCCGGGCATTTCGGCCTGGGTGTTTCCGGGAATTTTATTTTTGATGTTGACTGGACCACCGTAAGGCAGTCGGAACTAAGGCAGGGTTTTGTGTCTCTTTCCGCTAACTACTGGTTTTATCTCCTCTTTAACGCCTATGTTGAAGGCGGCCTGCACCGGAGCACGTCAAGAGAGGTTTGGACTTTTTCCACGATGCTGCAATTTATGGGGCCCGGCGGGCAGTTGGAAAGAAATCCCGGCGGGGTGGGCCTCGAAGCCGGGTTTAAGAGCTACTTTTCAAATATCCCCGGGGAATCCGTTACCTGCTTTAAACTCGGAGTCTGCGGTTACCAGTTCCTCACAAAAAACCTTACCACGGAATTAAGTTTTGACTGGATCACTCCGGCCTTTTTGGGAAATAGTTTTGAACTGAACGGCGGGCTAAAGTACTTCTTTTTCTAAGCCCGAATCCTTCGGGCTTCCGCTGATTCGCAGGTGTTTTTTTGTGAAACTCCGGTGGCTTTAGAAATAATTGGTTTGCTTCGTCATCTAATCGCGACTATTGTCGCATTCCTCGCAATGACAGCAGAAATCTGTCAGCTATGTTTTATCGAAAGAGGGTTACTTCAGTAAACCGAATTCTTTTAAATGGGACTCCGCGTATTTTCTGTTCTCCGGTTCGCTCGGGTGCTCGTACATGTCCAGCCACAAGCTGACCGCTTTTCCGGTCCAGAATTTCTTATTAGCCCGGTCTTTTTCCGAGAGTTTCAGGTACATGGAGCCGAGTATTCTTTCCAGCAGGGGCGGGTGGTTTTCCTGTTTTATCGCGCTTTCCACGTTATGGATGGCCATCTTTATATTATCCGCTTTGGCGTAGGTGTAGGCGGCGAGATAAAGGTTCAACTGCCAGTATTTGGGGTTCTGCTCAATTCCGTATTTAATAAGCTCAATGGCTTTATCCTTTTCATTCATGGAGAAGAACAGGATCCCGCTTACCGCGATATAGGGATAGGTAAAATTGGGGTCCAGGGTGATAATATCCCTGGTTTTCGGATAAAGTTGTTTGTACTGTTCCTTCGCGTTCTCGAGGTCGCCTATATACTGTACCGCGTCCATCCATAAAATATCCGCGACCAGTATCCGGAAACCGGAAACCGAGGCAAGAAAAGCATAGAAAGGGTCTTTTTTCGCGGCGGCGAACGGAAAGGATTTGTAATTATTCTGATAAAAAGTATTCTGGTGCAGCAGGTTCACTCCTGTTACAAGCAGGAGCAGGGCAAGAGCGAGTATGAGATACGATCTTAATGTCATATCAGAGTTCTTTTTTCTCGAAGGCCTTAATGCCTATGTAAAGGAAAATAAAACTGAAGACCAGGGCGTAAAATGTGATCAGCAGCAGGTAGAGCGGATCAAAGCCGCCTTCCTGCATGTAGGCCTTGTCTTTCAGGTTAAAAAGCGAGAAGTTGGGTACCGCGTAATAGACCAGGGTCAGCGCCAGTTTTGCCGGAACCGTGGTCTCAGGTTTAGCAATTATGCCTTTGAGATGTTCGGTAAGATGCCCTATCAGAAAGAGCAGGGAAGCGAACATCAGCCCGGTCGGCAGATTGGTCGCGATGGTAATAAAGGCCAGGGTAAAAGCAATGGTTACGAGCAGGCCCAGGGACATGGCATAAACTATCACCAGGTAGTTCAGGTTCAAACTCACTCTGCTTAAAAGGGAAAGCCCCATGACCAGCAGGAACATTACGGCCATGGTCAAAAGCGTGACAAAAGTAATACCCAGAAATTTACCGGTGAAAAATGAGCTCCGGGAGACGGGTTTGGTAAGGGTCAGCCAGATATTCCGCATTTCTATCTCTTCAAAGGTTATGATGAAGAGCGACAGCATGAGCGTGAGAAAGCCGAAAAGTTCCATATTGGCGTAGCCCACATTTACCAGCGTGCGCCCCTGCGCGCCGGGAGAAAGTTCCTCAATAAGCAGAGCGCCGCCGATAAGGGCCAGCGCGAAAACAAAAAGGATATTAAGTATCTTATGCCTGATGCATTCGTTCAAAACATTCTGCGCGACTGCCAGGATCTTGCTGAACCTTTTATTTTCCATCGGCTTGCACCTTTTTCACGAAATAGGACTCAAGAGAACCTTTGATATTTTTTACGTCGGTCTCGATAATAAGCTGCCCGTTATTCAGTATGCCTATCCGGTCGCAGATCTGCTTGACCTCGCCCATCTGGTGCGTGTTAAGAAAGATCGTCTTGCCGGCCTTCTTAAGCGAGAGTATAATATCCCGCATCTGTTTTGTGGAAAGCGGGTCCAGCCCGTAGGTGGGTTCGTCCAGAAAAAATACTTTTGCGTCATTTAAAAGCAGCTGGGCTATACCCACGCGCTGCAGCATGCCTTTTGAAAATTCTTTAAGCTGGACCGTTCTTTTTTCATAAAGGCCGACTTCCTTAAGCGCAAAAAAAACCTTTTCGCGGCGCTCATTTTCCGGTATTTCATAAAGTTTCGTGTAGAATAAAAGTATCTCTTCCGGGGTAAGGTACCTGGGAAAGTACGGCATCTCCGGCAGGTAAGCTATGCTTTTCCTGGTCTGAACATGCCCCGCTTCTTTGCCCAGAATATAGACCCTGCCCGTGGTGGGGAAAACCAGCCCGACCAGAGTTTTAATAAAAGTGGTCTTGCCCGCGCCGTTTAACCCGAGCAAGCCGAAAACCTGTTTTTCTTTGATCTTCAGATCTATTCCGCGCAAGGCGGTAGTCCGCTTTCTGTTCCAGAAATGCCCGCTTATATAGGTTTTAGAAAGGCCTTTAGCTTCAATGGCTGTCATTTTCCGTCCTCACTGCGCTCTTTGAAGGGTTACCCAAAACACTTTACACTAAAAGATATTATATAGAAAAAAGAATTACTCTGCAAGACCTTTCATTTTGTAAAGTCGGTGTTCATTTACATGCAGGTTATGTGTTTCTGGTTTGAAAACCTTCCGTGGATAGTGTTATAATAGATGCTGAAATCAGCGTTGTTTAAAGGGGATTTTTTATGGAAAATGATCTGTTGTTGGAGAGGATTGAAAAACTTAAAAAGATAAGGGAAGCGGGGATAAATCCGTATCCCTATAGATTTGAAGTCACCGCCAAGACCAAGGTTCTCCTGGAAAAATATAAAGATATAGAGATCGGCAAGCATCTGGAAGAGGATATTTACTCTGTCGCGGGGCGGGTCATGAGTTTACGAGAACACGGCAAATCCGCTTTTGCGCATGTAAAGGATGGCACGGGCAGGCTCCAGCTCTATTTCAAGGCGGACCTTCTGGGGGAGAAGGGCTGGGAGCTTTTCAAAAAGACGGATATCGGGGATTTTATCGGCGTTAAAGGGGATATGTTCAAGACGCGTACCGGCGAGGTCACTATCCGGGTAAAAGAATTGACACTGCTTTCAAAATCCATGCTCCCGCTTCCGGAAAAATGGCACGGGCTCAGCAATGTGGAGATCCGTTACCGGCAGAGATACCTGGACCTGATAGCCAATCCCGAAGTCATGGATACTTTTTACACCCGGAGCTGTGTTATTAAACTTATCCGGAAATTTCTTGAAGAAAAAGAATTTTTGGAAGTGGAAACTCCCATGATGCATTCCATCCCGGGAGGCGCGGCCGCAAAACCTTTTAAGACTTTTCATAACGCGCTCGGAATGGAGCTTTTTATGCGTATCGCTCCCGAGCTTTTCCTTAAACGGCTCTTAGTCGGCGGTTTTGAAAGGGTATTTGAAATAAACCGTAACTTCAGGAATGAAGGGATCTCCATCAAACATAATCCGGAATTCACCATGCTGGAGCTTTACCAGGCCTACGCCGATTACAATGATATGATGGAACTTACCGAGGAACTTTTTGAATATGTGGTCAAGAGTATCTTTGGCACAACGAAAATAACGTACCAGGAAAAAGAAATTGATTTCGCGCGGCCCTGGAAGCGTATTTCCATGGCAGCCGCCGTCAGGGAAGCTACCGGCATAGATGCGGACCGGCTGGACCTTGAAGGCCTGAAAGCCGCCTGCAAAGAAAAAAATATCGGCGTTCCTCCCGTGCATTCTAAAGGTGAATTGATCAATGAAATGTTTGAGAAGGTTGTGGAAGCTACTTTGATACAACCTACTATAATCAAGGATTATCCGATAGAGATCTCACCGCTGGCCAAGCAGAAGAGAGATGATGCAACTCTTGTGGAAAGATTCGAGGTGTTTATTTTCGGCAGGGAGACGGCGAACGCTTTTTCGGAATTAAATGATCCGCTGGACCAGAAGGAACGGTTCCTCAAACAGGTGGATAGAGAAAAAGAAGCGGAACTGAAAAAAGTGGATTACGACTATATTACGGCGCTGGAACACGGGATGCCGCCGGCCGGGGGGCTCGGCATCGGCATAGACCGCATGGTCATGTTCCTGACCAACTCGCCTTCCATCCGCGATGTAATTCTCTTTCCCCAGATGAGGCCAAAAGATGAAGCGGGCGTATGAACTTTTCCTGGGCCTCCGTTACCTCAGGGCCCGGAACAAGCAGACTTTCTTTTCTATCATTACTTTTATTTCCCTGGGCGGGATCACGCTGGGAGTCGCCGCGCTTATAATAGTCCTCGGCGTCATGAACGGTTTTCAGCAGGATCTCCGGCAAAAAATACTCGGGGTCAAATCCCACATCGTTATCTATGATAAAACCTACCGGCCTATACCGGATTATCAGAAGACCGTAGAGCAAATAAAGGCCGTGCAGGGCGTTGTTTCCGCGACCCCTTTTATTTTCTCCCCGGGCATGATGAAGAGCGCGGCTAAGACCGAGGGCGGAGCGGCCATCTGGGGTGTTGATCCCCTGCAGCAGCCGAAGATCTGCGATGTTGAAACTAAAATTCTGCTTCCCGGCCCGGGTAAAAAACCCGGGATAATTCTCGGGAAAGAGCTGGCTGCCCGGCTTTACGCGTCTCCCGGAGACGAAATAACCATCATTACTCCCATCTTTAAGACCACGCCTCTCGGGATGATACCCAAATTCGCGAAATATGAAGTCCTGGGCACCTTTAAATCAGGCATGTACGAATATGACGCGACTTTTGCCTATATCTATCTGCAGGACGCGCAGCAGCTCTTTGAGATACCCGGGCAGATAAGCGGCATTGACATAATGGTGCAGGATGTTTACAAGGTTAAAGAGATCGGGCGGGACATAAGGCGGAACATTGACACTAATCTCGGGGTTTACGACTGGATGGTCATGAATAAAAATCTTTTCTCGGCCTTGAAACTGGAAAAGATCGTAATGGGCATCATGCTTACCCTGATAATACTGGTAGCGGTCTTTAATGTGCTTTCGAGCCTCATAATGATGGTAATGCGCAAGAAAAAAGATATCGGCGTGCTCCGGACCCTGGGCGTGCCGCAAAAAAGTATCATGAAAATATTTATTTACCAGGGCATGATAATCGGCGTCCTGGGTACTTTCCTCGGCACGGTAATCGGGGTCGGGCTCTCATTACTGCTCAAAGAATACCAGTTTATAAAACTTTCCGGCGAGGTCTACTATATAGATTATATTCCGGTCGAACTCCGGTATCTGGATATAGGCTTAATTATCGCAGTCTCGCTCCTTTTAAGCCTGTTTTCCACCATTTATCCGGCGCGGCAGGCGGCGAAGATGGACCCTGTGGAAGCGGTGCGCTATGAGTGAAAAAGTACTGGTGAGTAAAGAAGTACATAAATCCTTTATCCTCGGCGATACGAGCGTGGAGATCTTAAAAGGCATAGACCTGGAAATTGAAAAAGGGGAAATGATAACGCTCTTCGGGCCTTCGGGCGCCGGCAAGTCCACCCTTTTGAATATCTTAGGCGGAATTTCCCGGCCCACGCACGGGAATGTTTACCTGAACGGCAATAACCTTTACCTCATGAAGGACCGCGAGCTTTCGGCCGTAAGGAACAAAAAGATAGGGTTTGTCTTTCAATTCTATAATTTATTGCCGGACTTTACGGCGCTGGAAAATGTGCTGATACCGGCGCTGATCTCGGGTAAGGAGTCCGTAAAAAGGGCGCAAGAACTCTTAAATGAACTGGGTCTGGGTAACAGGATGTCCCACCGGCCCGGCGAGCTTTCCGGGGGAGAACAGCAGAGGGTGGGCCTGGCCAGGGCTTTGATAAACGAGCCCGATATTCTACTTGCTGATGAACCGACCGGGAATCTAGATACAGAAAATGCAAAGCTGTTAATTGACATTTTTTTACGGATAAATGAGACGAAGAAACAGACGATAGTTCTGGTTACGCATAATCAGGAGTTCGCCAAGCTGTCAAAAAGAATAGTTGAAATTAAAGACGGCAAAGTA
>CAITEH010000033.1 GCA_903891415.1 Candidatus Firestoneibacteriota bacterium | reverse complement strand
GGGTACCCAGACAGCTAACAATTATTTAATAGGCAGCGACGGGCCTGACGGGAAACCGGATACGGATGATGATGTAGAACCGCCGATAAATACGCAGAGGCACACCTTTAAAAAGAGCAGGAGCAATGAAGCCGGCGCCGCGGGCGTGGAATCAGGCATACAAAATTAGCATTATTAATACCGCGTAATTCGCGGAACTCTGAATTTTTTCCGGAGATCATCCCGGGGAAAAGATAAGGAGGTGAAACAGCGGAATAAAAAAATATAAGAAGTATCGATCGACCCTATGCCCGGGATAGCTGACCCCTATCCCGGGCTTTCTTTTCGTTCCAAAATTTAAAACAATGATAATTAGAACACCTGTAAGGTGTAAAGTTCCAAAATTTAAAACACTCGTTCCAAATTATAAAGATGATAATTAGAGCACCCGCAGGGTGTAATTAGAACACCTGTAAGGTGTAAAGTTCCAAATATATAATTACTAATTGCTGATAACTGATAGCTGATAATGAAAAAAATGCCAGAATATTTTAAACCCCAAAATTATATTTTTTGTGTTATAATCTTGGCATGAATATTCTTATAGCTCCGAATTCATACAAAGGAAGTCTGACAGGTTTTGAAGCAGCTTTTGCAATTGAAAAAGGGGTAAAGAGCGTATTTCCCCGGGCAAAAACCTTGAAGGTTCCTCTGGCTGATGGCGGAGACGGAACAATGGAAATAATGGCCTTTGCAACCGGCGGAAAAATAAAGTCCGCAAAAGTTACCGGGCCGCTTAAGAACCGGATAACCGCAAAGTACGGGGTTTCCGGTGATGGCAGGGTATATTTTATAGAAATGGCTGAAGCCTCCGGCTTAAAACTTGTTCCGGAAAAAAAGCGAAATCCTATGTTAACAACTACCCGGGGAGTCGGGGAGCTTATCAATATTGCCCTCAGCTCCGGCGCAAAAAAAATAGTTGTTGGTATAGGAGGAAGTGCTACCAATGACGGGGGCAGCGGAATGGCAGGAGCCCTTGGTTTTAAACTTTTGAACAGGCACGGCAAAGAGATCTCCGGCGGCGGTTCAGGCCTCATAGAACTTGACAGGATAGAAGGCAGGGAAACACTTGATAAATTCAAGAATATTGAAATTGTTGTTGCCTGTGATGTTACTAATCCGTTGTACGGCAGATCAGGCGCAAGCAGGATCTTTGGCCCCCAGAAAGGCGCTCTTCCCTGGATGACCGCGGCTCTGGATACCGCTCTTTTTAAATACGCAAAAATAATCAGGCGGGACCTGGGTATTGATGTTTCCGGATTGAAAGGCGGCGGCGCGGCCGGAGGCCTGGGCGCAGGTTTGTATGCTTTCACAGGCGCAAAACTTAAGAAAGGAATAAACATTATCATGAACATATCCGGAATTGAAGAAAAATTAAAAAAAGCTGATCTAGTTATTACCGGTGAAGGCCAGCTGGACAACCAGTCAATGTATGGAAAAGTTCCGGTGGGCCTTGCGCTGCTGGCGAAAAAATACGGGGTACCGGTACTTTGTATTGCGGGAAAAATAGGGGATATCAACGAAAAGATCTATGCTGCCGGAATTTCCGCCGTAGTAACCCTTGTGGACGGGCCAATAACGCTTGAAAACTCAATGAAAAATGCTTCCATCCTTTTAACCGCAGCCACAGCGAGAACGCTTAAAGCCATTAAAAATATCAAGCTCTGAAAAGCAAAATTATTTCTGTTCCCGCGGAGTTGTCCTTATTCCTGAAGTAACAAGCCGGAGTTTTCCTGTTCAGGTATGGTTCTTTTAATTGACTAACCAGCTTCTTCCATATTATAATATAACAGTTTATAAAAGCATGTCATACTTTAAGTAGCGCTAAAAGGAGACGGTACATGAAATCAATTATTCTTGCCGGGGGTTTTGGAACCAGGTTAAGGCCCTTAACCTGTAACATTCCCAAACCTGTAGCGCCCTTAGCTAATAAACCCATAATGGGACACCTGATCGACCTTCTGAAAAAACATGGGATTAATGAGATCATATCCGCGCTGTATTTTCAACCTGAGTCAATAACGGATTATTTTAGAGATGGTTCCGACTTTGGTGTTAAAATGGATTATATCACCACCGAAGCGGAACTGGGTACAGCCGGTTGTGTAAAGTACGCGGCAAGATACATAGACGGTACTTTTATCGTAATGAGCGGTGATGTGCTTACCGATTTTGACCTGACCAAAGCCATAGAATTTCACAAAAAGAAAAAAGCAGCGGCTACTATTGTTCTGACCCGCGTGGATAATCCGCTGGCTTTCGGGGTTGTCATTACGGACAAAAATGGCAAGATCGTGCGTTTTCTCGAAAAACCTTCCTGGGGCGAGGTGTTCTCCGATACTATAAATACGGGTATCTATATTCTTGAAAAAGAGGTATTGGACCTTATTCCCGCCGAAAAAGATTTTGATTTTTCTAAGGATCTTTTTCCGTTAATGCTGCAAAAAAAAATGCCTCTTTTTGGGTATATCGCCAAGGGTTATTGGAAAGACGTGGGCAGTTTGTCCGAATACCGTATTTCGCATTATGATGTTATGGACCGCAAGCTTGACCTTATTATCCCGGGGGTAAAGACAAATAAAGTAGGCAAAGATATCTGGATAGACTCTGACACGAAAATTCATCCGACCGCGCTGCTGAAAAATCCCGTCATAATAGGCAAGAATGTACAGATAAAAGCCAATGTTATCATTGAAAATTCCACCATCGGGGATAATTGCATAATAGAAGCCGGCGCGAAAATAACCAACAGCGTGCTCTGGTCTAATTGTTTTGTGGGAAAAGAAGCGAACATTTTTGAGACCATACTTTGTCACGGGGTGGAAGTCGGCAAAAAAGCGGTCATACATACAAATTGTGTAATAGGCGATAATTGTATCATAGGCGATGAGGCCGCTTTAAAAGAGAATGTCAAACTCTGGCCGCATAAAAATGTTGAGTCCGGCGCTATCCTTTCCACCAGCTTGATCTGGGGAGACAAGTGGAGCCGGACAATATTTTCCGAGCACGGGGTAATAGGGCTGGCCAACATAGAGATCACCCCGGAATTTGCGGCTAAACTCGGTGCGGCCTACGGCGCGGCTTTTCCGAAAGGGTACTCCGTGATAACTTCCAGGGATAATCACAAAATATCCAGAATGACGAACCGTGCTTTTATGACCGGGATCCTGTCGTCGGGAGTCAATGTCTTTGATATTGGCGTAACCCCAATAAGTGTTGCCCGCTACGTTCTGAAACCTTTAAGAAGCGCCGGGGGCAGTCATATTAGAATGTCTCCGTTTGACGCGGAAAAGGTAGATATTAAATTCTTTGATGACCAGGGCATTGATCTTGCCACAAATAAGAAAAAAAGCATTGAAAGCCTCTTCTTCCGGGAAGATTTCAGGAGGGCTAACTACCAGGAGGTGGGGGAGGTTTCCTTTCCTTCCCATGTTATTGATCATTACCGTGAAGGGTTCCTGAAGGAGCTTAATAAAGACGCTATTAAAAAAAGGAAATTCAAACTGGTCATTGACTACGGTTTTGGCAGTTCCTCGACTGTTTTCCCTTCCCTGCTGGGGAAACTTGAATGTGAAGTAGTCTCGCTTAATTCGTATCTTGATGAGAGAAAGCTGACAAAATCTCCGGGAGAGTTTACCCACTCCATGGAGCAGCTTTCCAATATAACTTCGACTCTCAAAGCGGATCTTGGTATCATGCTTGACGCCGGTGCGGAAAAAATATTTATTGTAGATGAAAAAGGCCGGGTCCTGAACGGCGATCAGGCTCTCTGTCTCTTAACTTACCTGCAATTCAAGATCAACAAAGGCGGAACGATCGCTGTGCCTGTATACGCTTCTTCGGCGATAGAACAGATAGCCGCCGCGCACGGGGGAAAGGTTATCAGGACCAAAACCAGCTACAGGAGCATGATGGAAACCGCTATATCAGGAAAAGTTAATTTTGCCGGTGAAGCGTTCGGAGGCTTCATTTTTCCGAAATTCATGCCCTCCATGGATGCCATGATGTCGGTTGTAAAGATACTTGATGCGCTGGCCGTGGCAGGCGAGAAAATTTCAGATATCCTAAGGAAAGTTCCCGAATCAAAGGTCGTCCGGGCCCAGGTAGCCTGCCAGTGGGAAGCCAAAGGCACGGTAATGCGCCAGCTTAACGAATTTGCCAAGGATAAAAAAGCCGTGATGATAGACGGAGTAAAAATATTTCTGAAAGAAGGCTGGATCATGATAATTCCTGACGGGGAGAAGCCCCTGTTCCATCTGACTGCGGAAGCAGGGACGCTCGAAGCAGGAAAAAGATTAGCAGCCGAATATGCGCAATTGATAAAGGCCTGGCAGAAAGCGGGCAGCACGGAAGGAGAACCGGTATATGACGGAAGCGAAGATTAAGTTCGGTACTTCCGGGTGGCGCGGTATAATCAGCGATGATTTTACCTTTGAAGGAGTAAGACGGGTAGCCGGGGCAATAGCGCTGTATCTTAAAGAAAAAGAGCGGTCTACGGTCAAGAATGGCGTGATCATAGGCTATGATACGCGGTTTCTTTCTGAAAAATTTGCTGCTGCTGCCGCCGGAATTCTTTCCGCTTCCGGCGTAAAAGTGTATCTTACCGGGCGGGACACTCCGACACCGGTGCTCTCCTATGAAATAATTAAAAGAAAACTGGCAGGCGGTATTAATATTACGGCCAGCCACAATCCCCCTGAATATAACGGGCTCAAATTTTCGCCTTCTTCCGGCGGGCCCGCCTTGCCGGAGACCACAAAGCTCATAGAACAATATACCAATGATGCTTTGCTTGTTGTTCCTTCTGAAGATAACAAAAATATTGTCTCTTTGGAGCCGAGGCAGCCCTACCTGAAGCTCATAAAGGATAAGATAGATTTTAAAACCATTAAAAAAGCAAAACTAAAAACAGGTGTGGACCTGCTTTACGGGACCGGAAGGGAATATCTTGATGTGCTCCTTGCGGGCTCCTGCGCGAAGGTAAGTGTACTTCATAATTACCGCGATGTTAATTTTGGAGGGGGGTCTCCTGAACCTTCTGAGGAACGCCTTGCGGGGCTGCGAACGGCCATAAGAAAGGAAAAACTTGATATAGGACTGGCCACGGACGGAGATGCTGACAGGTACGGAATAATTGACCGTAACGGGGCTTTTGTCACACCCAATGAAATACTGCCGTTACTGATGGTTTATCTTAAAAAGAGCCGCGGCTGGAAAGGCTGCGTGGTCCGTACCGTAGCGACAACACACTTTGTTGATGCGCTGGCAAAAAAATATTCCATAGAAGTCAGGGAAACACCGGTGGGTTTTAAGTACATCGGGGAAATAATGATGAAGGAACCGATGATCATCGGCGGGGAAGAGAGCGGCGGCCTTACTATTTATAAGCATATACCTGAGAAAGATGGAATTCTTGCCTGTCTTCTGGTGCTGGAAATGGTAGCGGCGGAAAAAAAGACCATCAGAGAGATCTTAAACAAATTCTACGGTGAAGTCGGTTATTTCACTACAGGAAAAAGAAATGTAATTCTTACCGGCGCTAAAAAGGAAAAACTGATAGAAGCGCTTAAGAAAAAGCCGCCTGAGAAATTCGGCTCTTATCAGGTGGAAAAACTGATAACTCTGGATGGTTATAAGTTTTTACTCGGAGGCAATACGTGGTTAATGATACGGCTTTCCGGCACCGAGCCGCTGGTACGGCTCTACGCGGAAGCTGATTCGGACAGGCACCTTAACGAGATCGTAAAGCTCGGGGAAAAATATATTTTAAGTTTTTAGGACCCCGGGTTGTACTTTGTATGGCAACATTCCAGGAGAAAAGCCGGATGGCTAAGAATAACAGGTTTAAAAAATATAATGCCACTATTTTGCCGGGAACCAAAGTAAAATTTACCAGGTGGCCGCTTAAAGAAAGGTATAAAAAAATACTATTACTGGTAATAGCCGCTGTAGTTATCTATTTTTATTTTTGGGGAAACACCGGGATCATCCATTTAGTCCAGTCAAAATACAGGCAAAATAAACTGGAAAAGGCCATTGTGCTTATGGAAGAGGAAAACCGGCGCGCCATCGCCGAAATACAGGCTTTAAAAACCGATCTTAAGACCGTAGAGCGCCTGGCAAGGGAAGAACTCGGCCTTATAAAAAAAGGTGAAGTGGTCTACAAATTTGTCATAAAAAAAGAAGGAAAAAGTGATACTACTGGCGATAGAAACAGCAACCAGCGTTGAAAGCCTGGCCCTGGTTACAGAAGGGAAGCTCCTTGCGGAGCTGGATCTTGATAACGGGCTTTCTCACTCTCCGAGGCTCCTGAAAGACATTGATTTTTTATTTAAGGCCCTGGGCCTTTCTATTTCCGGTATTTCTGCCGTGGCGGTTTCCTCCGGCCCCGGCTCGTTTACCGGGCTGCGGGTCGGATTTTCTCTTGCCAAAGGCCTGGCTTATGCGGCAAAAAAGCCCTTTATCGCTATTCCGACACTCGATGCTTTTGCTTTTTCTGTCTGCAGTTTAAGCGGCGGCGTGGCCGGAAAAGAACCAAAAAGCAGGCCGGAAAAAGTTTATTGTCCTATTCTCGACGCCAGGAAGAACGAATTCTATTTTTCCGCCTATGCTGAAGAAGGCAACACTCTTCTTAAACTCCTTGCTGAAAACGCGCTTTCCATAAAGGATCTCTTAAAGGAACTAAAACAGATAAAAGCGGATAAATATTATTTTTTTGGGGACGGCATCAGCAAATGCCGGGCAGAGATAAAAAATACGATAAAAGACCCTGTTTTTTTAGAGGCAGCTCCGCGTGCTGCTTCCGTAGGCGCTCTGGCCCTTTTAAAACTGGGCCGGGGGGAAAAACAGGATTTTAACAAAGCCCTTCCTTTTTATGTGAGAAGACCGGATGCCGTTATTAATAAAGAATTAAAGGATTCCGGGGAAAAAAAGTGCCAAAAGTAAAAAAAATGGAGGAAAGCGATCTTGATGAAGTTGCTGCCATAGAAAAAGCCTCGTTTACCCTTCCCTGGTCAAGAGCTCTGTTTTTAAAGGATATAAAAGAAAATAAGAATGCATATTTTATTACTTTAAGGGTTAACGGAAGCCTTGCGGCCTACGGCGGCTTCTGGCTGCTTCAGGACGAGATAAATATAGTTACTGCCGCTGTTCATCCGGAGCAAAGGAAAAAAGGTTATGGACGGCTGGTCCTGCAAACGCTCTTAGAAGAAGGCCAAAAGCAGGGCGCAAAAATAGCCACTCTGGAAGTCCGGACCGGAAATATTGCCGCAAGGACCCTGTATGAAAGCCTGGGCTTTATTCAAGTAGCGGTAAGAAAGAAGTATTATTCCGATAACGGGGAAGATGCAATAGTTATGTGGCTTAATCCAATTTCAAAGGTTTAGGAGAAGGCTTGGACCGGCATAAAAAAGGTATCTGGTACGGCATTATTGCTTCTATATCGTGGGGCACTATCTGGCCGCTTTCCAAATATATCCTGGAGGTTTATCCCGCAGTCAGCCCCTTTTATATTTCCTTTCTGAGGTTTTTTTCGGCGGCGGCAGCCATGTTTGTTATTTTTTTAATAAAAAAGGATAAAGCCGCTTTTACTACTCTTAAAAAACACTGGGGGCTTTCCCTGCTCCTTGCTTTTTTTGGCATCTTCGGTATGGGCTGCCTGGTTTTCTTTTCGATCAAATATACCAGCACCATTAATTCAGCGCTGCTAATGAACTCCAACACGCTTTTTATTATCCTCTTCTCGGTCTTTAACGGCGAAAAAATAACCCGTGTTAAAGCTTCCGGCGCCGTGCTTGGTTTTTCCGGCTGTTATCTGATAATCAATAACGGCTTTTCTTTTAACTTTTTTTCAAGCAGCACCCTGTTCGGAGACCTGCTGGCGCTTGGAGCCGCAGTTTGCTGGGCTGTTTATACCGTAATAGGCCGCGCAAAGGTAAAAGAAGTGGACGCGACCCATCTCTCCGCGTTCAATTTTTTCTTTGGTTCCGTAATGATCCTGGCGTTGACCGCATTTCTGGGTGTCCCGCCCACTGATCTTTTTAAACCTGTCCCCTTTATAGGGATTGTTTTCATGGGCCTTATTCCCACGGCCTATGGTTTTACCATCTGGTACTACGCCCTTGAACATGTGGAAGCGGGAACCCTGGGACTTTTTCAGTTCATAGTACCTTTCATGACAGCGGTCATCGGGATCATATTTTTTCACGAAAAATTTACTTTTTACACTTTTTTAGGCATGGCTGCTATCCTGGCCGGTATTTACATTTCAGGCAAAAGCGCGGGAATTAAACCCGCTGGAGATTGAAAGTATAATGGAAAAAGTAAGGCTGGGAAAAAATAAAATTTTCAGGCCGTTCGTAAGCAAACATTCAAAATATTTTACGCATAGGCAGGGACGTTTTCTAGCAACAGCGAAATGGGAAGAAAAAGGGTTTTCAGTGTTTTCCTTCGGTAAAGATATTTCAATAAAATATAACCGGAAAAAAGACCTTATTAAGGCCCTGGACTTTTTAACTCTAAGGTTGGCAAAAGCAAAAAAAGGTATTATAAAAATAAGGAAAAGGGAATGAAACTCCTCGCCCAGGTGTAAGATAGCATTACTTTTTCATTTAAATTGACAAATCCCCGCACTAACCATTATAATACATATTCAAGCTTAATCTAATATTAAGTAACCAAAAGGAGAAAAAGATGGCAAAAACCTACAATATTGCGCAGGTCGGCGGAGATGGTACCGGGCCCGAGGTCCTTGCGGAAGGCATAAAAGTCATTGGGGAAGTCCAGAAAAAGTACGGATTTAAATTGAATTATACGAAATATGACTTTGGCGCGGAACGTTACCTTAAGACCGGTGAAACCTTACCTGACTCGGCGATAGAGGAATTCAGAAAGCAGGATGCCATTTATCTGGGGGCCATCGGGCATCCCGACGTAAAACCCGGAATTCTTGAATTGGGAATACTTTTAAAAGCCAGATTTAAGCTGGATCAGTATATTAATCTCAGGCCGGTAAAGCTTTTTCCGAACGTGGAGACGCCTTTAAAGGATAAAAAACCCGAGGATATAGATTTTGTAGTGATCCGGGAAAATTCCGGCGGGATCTATACCGGAATAGGCGGCGCCACTATGGTGGGCACGCAAAATGAGATAGCAACACAGGTGATGACCTATTCCCGGCCCATAGTTGACAGATGCATGAAATATGCCTATGACCTGACCAGAAAGCGAAACAAGAAAAAAATGCTTACCCTGGTCCACAAGAGCAACGTGCTGACCCATTGCGGTGATCTCTGGGTCCGGGCGCATAAAGAAATGGGCGACCGGGACTATAAAGATATCAAGCAGGATTATAATCATGTGGATGCCACCACGATGTGGTTCGTGAAACAGCCGGAGTATTATGATGTAATCGTCACAGAAAATCTCTTTGGAGATATAATTACAGACCTTGCCGCGATCATACAAGGCGGGCTTGGTGTTGCCGCCGGCGGTAATCTTAATCCGGAAGGCGTTTCAATGTTTGAACCTATGGGCGGAAGCGCTCCGAAGTATACCGGGAAAAATGTTATAAATCCCATTGCTGCCATCATGGCCGGAGGAATGATGCTTGATTCTCTTGGTGAAGAAAAAGCCGGGCAGGCCGTGGAAAAAGCCGTAGTAGCGGCGTTAACTACAGGAAAAATAAAAAGCATGGCGGCGGGAAGAATGGGAATGGGTACCAGGGAAGTCGGGGACCTTATTACCTCATTTATCAAGTAGAAATTGCGTCACAAACGCGGGATGGTGAGTCATGAATCCGATTAAAATAGGATTACCTGCAGGAAGTTTGCAGGAATCTACCATAGAAATGTTCAAAAAAGCCGGCTGGACTATATCTGTAGGAAGCCGTTCTTATGTTCCGAAGATAGACGACCCGGAATTGGCCGCGAGATTTATCCGCGCTCAGGAAATTCCCCGTTATGTTGAATCCGGCAAGCTGGATTTTGGCCTAACCGGCGCGGACTGGGTACTGGAAAATAACGCGGAAGTAGTGGAAGTAACCAGGCTTATTTACGCGAAAAGGACGAGAAGCATACTAAAATGGGTGCTGGCAGTCCCCAATGATTCTAAAATAAAAACGGTAAAAGACCTTGCAGGAAAGAAAATAGCCACGGAGATAGTCAATATTACCGGAAAATACCTGAAAGCTAACGGGGTCAAAGCGGACGTAGAATTTTCCTGGGGCGCGACTGAAGCAAAGCCCCCGGAGCTGGTTGACGCGGTAGTTGAAATTACCGAGACAGGCTCCTCGCTCCGGGCTAATAACCTCAGGATCATTGATACCATCATGGAATCCGCGACGGTAATAATCGTTAATAAACGCTCCTGGAAAAATAAGGCCATAAGAAAAAAAGTGGAAGCTCTTGCCATGCTGCTTCAGGGAGCGCTTGAAGCTGAAACAAAAGTCGGCCTTAAAATGAATTTACCCAGGAACAAACTGGAGAAAATAATTAAAGCCCTCCCGGCGCTTAAAAAGCCCACGATCTCTTCTCTCTCTGATCCGGAATGGATCGCGATAGAGGTAATAATAGATGAAAATGTCGTAAGGAACATAATTCCGGAACTGAAGGAATATGGCGCCCAGGGGATAATTGAGTATCCGTTAAATAAAGTTGTCTACTAAGATGATCGTAGCTTCAGGGGTCAATAATCCTGTGATCAGGAATTTAAGAGCTTCCGTTGTCACCTTAGGCGTGTTTGACGGCGTGCATCTGGCCCATCAAAAAATAATCAAAAAAACAATTGATGAAGCTGAAAGACTGGGAGCGAAAAGCGTAATTCTTACTTTTGAAAAACATCCCAGGAAAACCACCCATAAAAAAGCGCCCCCCATACTTACGACGGCAACAAAGAAGATCGCTCTGATCAGAAAACTGGGGCCGGATATCCTTGTTGTGGTGAAATTTGACAGAAAGTTCGCCTCTCTTTCCGCAAGATCCTTTATCGAAAAAGTATTAATAAAGAAATTCAAGGTAAAAGAGATAGTTATAGGGCACGATTACGGCTTTGGAAAAGGCAAGCAGGGGAACGGGGAGCTTTTAAGAAAAGAAGGGGCTATATATGGTTTTAAGACCCTGATAATTTCTCCGTTCAGGAAAGGCGGAAAAAGGATCTCAAGCACCGGGATAAGAGAAGCTATACAAAAAGGTAATATTGAAAAGGTGCGAAAATATCTCGGCCGCAATTATTCCGTGATCGGCCGCGTAGAAAACGGCAAAAAACTGGGGCGCACTTTTGGTTTCCCTACCGCCAACCTGAACTGCTTTAATGAAGTGGTGCCTAAGGAAGGTGTTTACGCGGTGCGTATCCGTATGGATAAGGCATGGTATAACGGCGCCTGTAGTATTACCAGCCCTACTTTTGACCGGCCGGGGAACCCGTCATTCAATCCCGAAGTTTTTATTTTTGATTTTAATAAAAGCATCTACCGTAAAGTACTGGAAATTTATTTTATAAAGAGGGTCCGGGGCAGCCGTAAATTCTCCGGTGTAAAAGCATTGGTCGCGCAAATAAAAAAAGATATCGTAAAAATAAAGAAATTTCTGAAAAACACGGAAATTAACCCAAAGCTTCAGTTATAGTATCCCGGTTCTTGTTTTCCCGCGGGTATTGACTAAGGAAAGAGTATAAGGTAGAATACAACGTTATTATAAAAGGTTAAAAGTAAGTGAGTTTGTTACTTAAAGTTTCTGACGAAAGATATTAAGAGATCTGATAGTACTGCTATCCTATTAGGGCGCATGGCTCAGCTGGTTAGAGTGCCGCCTTCACACGGCGGAGGTCATAGGTTCGATTCCTATTGCGCCCACCATAATATTTAAAAAGGATATTACAAATTGGCCAAACTTAAACTATACTTGCGGCGGTCCCTGATCCTGATCGTCCTTTGCGGCATCTTCTTCGTGATAGCAAAACTATTCATGCTCATATTTACCCCGGAAGAAGCGTTAGTTGTAGCGCCGAAAGAAGCTGTGCCTGTCATTAAAAAAAATGCTGTTGCTCTCACCTTTGATGACGGCCCGCATCCGGCCTTTACCCTAAGGCTGCTTGATGTTCTTGATAAAAATAATGTTAAAGCGACTTTTTTTGTTGTCGGAAAGCAGGTTAAAAAATACCCTGAATTTCTCCGGGAAATAAAAAAAAGCGGGCATGATATTGAAAATCATACCTTTAATCATCCGTTCCTTCCTACGCTCGATAAAGCCGGGGTAATAAAAGAACTGGAGCTGAATAAAGAGGAAATAAGAAAAGCAGCAGGTGTTGAACCGGTATTTTTCAGACCGCCTTACGGCAGGTATGATGAAAAAGTGATAGACGCCGCGCTCAGCCGGGGGTTTTTTGCGGTACTCTGGTCTATCAGCGGTGCTGACTACGGCGCCACAGATCCGGATGTTATCAAAATGAAAGTTTTGTCCGGACTAAAGGACGGGGACATAATACTCCTGCATAGCGGGGTGGAGGCAACTCTGAAAGCGCTTCCTGAAATAATAGCGGAGATCAAGAACAGAGGTTTTGAATTTAAAAAGGTCTCCGACCTGATAAAGCTGGATAATGAGCTTTCCAATAAAGCGGTCTATATATATAAAAATTCAGAACCATTCATTCTGGCTGTAAGATGAAAAACTTTTCCGAAGACTATTCTTTTATCCCCGGTCCTTCTATGTATATACAGAAGGAACACGCGCTGGCGGAGGCAGGTTTTAAAACGGCTTTTCTCGGGAAAAAAACTCTTGTTGTTTGCGACGAATTCATTAAAAAGGAATTCTATCCGCAGCTCAAGGCTTCTCTTACCAGTTCCTTTATTGAGCAGGAAGTATTTATTTTTGGAGGCGAGTGCACCTACGAAGAATCAGGACGGATATACGATTTTGCGAAAGCCGGGAACTTTGATTACCTCATAGGAATGGGAGGAGGCAAGGCACTGGATACGGTAAAATTGGCGGGCCTTCAACTCAAACTGCCCTGGGTACTCGCTGCTACTTCCGCAGCCACCTGCGCGGCCTGGACGGCTGTTGCCATTATTTATAACGAAGACGGAACTTTCAGGGATATTGTTGACGCGGAACGTTCTCCGGCGGTGACTCTTGTTGACGAAGCAGCTGTCATGAAAGGCCCGAAAGAACTTCTGACTGCCGGGCTGGGTGATACTTTCGCGAAATATCACGAAGCAAAACATGTCTCGGCCTTTAAAAAGGTTGAAAAGGATACGCTGGCTTTGGCTGCGCTGGAAACATCAGAGAAAATGTATGCTATCCTGAAAAAGAAGAAACCTGCGGTGCAGGAGCTTATCTTTGCAAATATTGCCCTTAGCGGGTTTGTAAGCACCGCAGGCAGGAATGCTTCCGGGTCCCTGTATGCTCACGCCTTTGCCAATGCGATCCTTACTGTCAAAGGCGCAAAAAAAATACTGCATGGTAACCTGGCCGCGTTGGGAGTTGTTTTTGAATATTTAATGCTCAACAAAAAATTTCCGGATACCCCGGTTTTCAAAAGACTTGGACTGCCTCTACGTTTTACGGAGGCAGGCTTGAAACCAGCTCTGTTTGAGCTGGTTGAAATGGCCGGACTGATCAAAAAAAATGATTCCGTGGAGTACTTCTACCCTAAAATAAGGACGGAAAAAATAGCCGCAGTTCTAAGGAAAATGATCTAAAAAATCCGGCCTTCAACAGGTATATTTTGCAAGTTATTTAACATTTCTCGAGATAAGTTCTTTTACCTCTTTTCCGAAACTACCGCCATAAATTATATTACCCTTTTTATCTATAAGTACGTTCATGGGTATGCCTTGTACCTCAAAAGACCTTGCTGCTTCACCCTGTATATCCAGAAGTATATTATAATTTATCCCGGTTTTTTCCGCAAAAGCCTTTACCGTCTGCGCGGGTTCCTGAATATTTATCCCCAAAATTTCCAGGTCCTTGCCTTTATATTGTTCCTTAAGTTTAATAACTTCGGGGATCTCCTGCCGGCAATACACGCACCAGGTTGCCCAGAAAACAAGGAGTACGGTTTTCTTGTTTTTATAATCCTTAAGGGCGACTTCTTTACCGTTGATATCTTTCAGCTTGAAATCGGGAGCCGCTTGGGTGCTGTTTGCCTCTGCGGCCTTATTTTCTTTTACCGGAACCGCCGTTTCAGTTGCGGGTTTCCTGCCCATGCCCGCCGCGAAAAAAGAAAGAAGCAGCATAACTAGCAGTATTTTTTTCACAAAACCTCCTTTAAAGAATAATTCTGAGCGCGCTGTAAATAAAATAGAGGCCGAGAAGGGACATGGCTACGCCCATTATTTTCCTGATATTTCCCATCCACTGGCCGGCTTTTGGCAAAGTCATTAATAAACTTGAGAAAGTACCCGCTAAGATCAGAAGAAGCCCCATCCCTAAAGAGAAGGTGAAAAGTAAACTACTGCCAAAGAAAACATTGTGGGTTTTTGCCACATAGGCCAGCGCGACCAGCAGGACTGCCCCGGCGCAGGGCCCTACCACCAGTCCGGAGATCAGGCCCAAAAAGAAGATAGTTATAAAACCGGAACCGATACGTTTTCCCGCAAGATTACTTATAGAATCAGGGATGCGGATCTCGTAGTAGTCGAACATTGAAAGGGCCAGTCCAATGCAGACCAGGCCCATCAGAAGATTTGGCAAAATACTCGTCTGGAGCTGTCCGAAAATAGAACCGGTTAGAGCTGCAATTGTGCCCAGCAGGGTATAGGTAACAGCAATTCCCAGGACATAGACTATAGAAAGAAAAAATCCTTTCATTTTACTTCCGCCTGCCTGAGAAGCAATGAAGGTCATCGTAACAGGAAGCATTGTGTAGATACAGGGTTCAAAACTTGTAAGTATACCTGCAAGGAATATCAGCCCGTAGGCGAGAAGAAAATCATGCTGCAAAGCCAGTTTCAAACTGCCTGCAAGCTGGTTTATCAGTTCTGTCATAAGTTCTTGTCGATAAAGGCCTTAAGTTCCGTATCCGGCATATAGCCGATATTTCTGGCTTTTTCGACTCCTGCCTTAAAAAGGATGAGAGTGGGAATAGCTAAGACTCCGTATTCGGTTGCTATCTTAAGATTTTTTACGGCATCCGTCCACACAAATTTTAACTTTTCTTTATAATCCTCTGCCACTTTTTCTACGACCGGGAATAGACGTTTACAGGAAGGGCACCATTCGGATTTAAAAAGTACAAGTACTGTGCCGGGGTCTTTTTTTACGGCCTCTTCATATTTTTGATCATCAGTTTCAGATAAATTTGACATAGGCGGACCTCCAGCTTCATTAATATAGCATTATGTTAGGGCATTGTCAAAAAGTTAAGTATGATAATAATCAAGTACAAGAATGACCATAAAAGTTCGTAAAATCCGCTAATGGCCTATTAATTTTTTAAAAAGATAACCAATACCGGAAAATCAGGTTTTTCTTTATAGATTTTGACAGGCCTTTAAGGACTTTTCTTCTGCAAACTCTGTTTTTTTTTCAGCATTAATATGTTAAAATAAACCCAGAGCCAAATTAACCGGAGGTTTCATGCCCATCAAATTTGATTTTAACGGATTGTTTGATTTTAACGCGGGAAAAAATGGGGTTACAGAGAGAGATATAAAAAAGTATAAAAAGGATGCCCGGGCCGCTTATTCCCATCTTGCAGGGATCCTAAAAAACAGGGAGTCGCGTGTCAATCTGGCCCTTGAATGGTTTAATCTGCCTTTTCAAGCCCCGGAATATATTAAAAAGATACAAATACTTGGCGGGAAAGTTGCCGGAAAATATGAAAATGTTCTTTCTCTGGGCATCGGAGGGTCCTATTTGGGCCTAAAGGCCGCGCAGGATGCCTTGCTTCCTCCTTATTATAATGATTTTGCCAAAGCCCGGGGTAAAAGGCCCAGGATCTATTTTGAAGGCAATAATCTGGATCCTGAAACACTTTCGGTGTTACTCAAAAATCTTGATCCTAAAAAAACTTTTGTGATCTGTATTTCCAAATCGGGGGAGACAACAGAGACAAAAGCGGCTTTTGAACTTGTCCTGAACTGGCTTAAAAAGGGCGCCGGGAAAAAATACGGCCGGCAGGTTTTTGCAATAACGGATCCAAGATCCGGTACCTTGAGAAAAATAGTTGACCTGGAAAATAAAAAAGATCCCCTGAGCTTTCGGAATTTGCCGCTGCTTGAAGGTGTGGGAGGAAGATTTTCAGAGTTTAATATGGGACTGCTTCATCTTGCCCTGACAGGAGTTAAAATAGAGCAGGTTCTGGCGGGAGCCGCGGCAATGGCTAAACGCTGCATGAACCCGGAAACAAACAGGAACCCGGCGCTGATGTATGCTTTACTCCACAGGATACTTCACAAAGAAAAAGGTTTTATGCTTGCAATTTTGATGCCTTTCTCGGAACAGCTGAAATCCACCGCGGACTGGTATATCCAGCTGCTGGCGGAAAGTACCGGTAAAAAATATGAACGGGAGATAGTTAAGGAAGGCAGCGGGGCCGAAAAATGGAGCAACGGTAAAAAGATAATAAATTCCGGGCGGACCCCGGTGTCCGCCAGAGGGACCAATGACCTGCATTCTATTCAGCAAAACAACATAGAGGGAGAAAATAATAAAGTATTGACCTTTATTAAAGTCAACAAATTCAAACATGATCTGGTACTTCCGGACACGAAAGATTTTCTTGCAAAAAGGAAATATTCCACGCTTCTTGCCATCGCGCAGGAAGGAACGGAATGGGCGCTGACACGGGAAGGCAGGCCGTCCTGCACCCTGACCCTGCCGGAAATTAACGGCTACAGCTGGGGAGAATTGATATTTTTCTTTGAAATGGCGACCGCATATGAAGGGGAGTTATTGAAAATAAATGCTTTTAATCAACCGGGCGTGGAAAGCTATAAAAACTATATGTTTTACAAGCTAAAAAAGCCGGGAATGAAACCGGAAATAGCCGCGGAGATCGAAGGGCATCCGGTACAAAAGAAAACAAAATATATTTTGACCTAGCAGGGCTTTGCGCTTTGCGTAATAAAAAAAGGGATAAGCGCGAAAATCAACGCTTATCCCTTTTTTTTAGTTTACTTCTTGGCCATCGGCTTCCCGCAGCAATTACCGGCTTTTGTGCTGGTTTTTCCGCAGGCTGCGCATTTATAGATCTCGCCGCCTTTGCCGCTTCCGCCACAACATGAACATCCGCCCATTTGTCCTACCTCCAAACTTGAATTTAAATATTTCACCGCTAATTATATGCGGGAAAAAAAATATCATCTATGACAATAGTCATGTAAAAAATAAAAATAAATCACATACAATTGTGTTGCAATAGAAATTATTATTCTGTAAAATAATATCAGGCAAGCATCAGGAGGTATCCATGTCCGCAATACAAATTCAAAAAGGAGTCTACTGGGTTGGCGCAGTGGACTGGAATGTCAGAAGTTTTCACGGCCACACCTTCAATACAAAAAGAGGATCTACTTATAATGCCTACCTTATTGTCGATGAAAAAATTGCTTTGATCGACTCCGTTTACGGGCCGTTCTCAAAGGAACTTATTGCCAACATCAGCGAAATTGTTTCCCCCGAAAAAATAGATTATATGGTAGTAAACCATGTGGAAACCGATCATTCGGGCGCGGTCCCGGAAATAATGAAGCTCTGTCCGAAAGCCCGGGTCATAGGAACAGAAAAATGCAAACTTGGCATGAACAGAAATTATTACGGGAACTGGGATTGGCAAACGGTAAAGTCAGGCGATAAAATATCACTCGGTAAAAACAACCTGGTATTTCTGGAAGCTCCCATGCTGCACTGGCCGGACAGCATGTTCACCTATATCCCGGAGCTCCAGCTGCTTATGCCTAACGATGCGTTCGGACAGCATATTGCCACTTCAAAGAGATTTGACGATGAAATTGATCCGTATGAGCTTATGGATGAAGCCGCGGCTTATTACGCCAATATCCTTCTGCCGTTCAGCCCCCTTGTAATAAGAAAGATAGAAGAGGTCGTGAAAATGGGCATACCCATAGGGATGATAGCCCCCAGCCACGGTATCATCTGGCGTAAAGATCCGATGAAAATAATAAATGCCTATTTGAAATGGGCAAAGAACGAGACTAAAGCGAAAGTAGTAATTGCGTATGAAACAATGTGGAAATCAACCGAGATAATGGCTAAAAGAATAGGTGATGGTATTGCTTCGACGGGCGTTCAAGTTATCATTGCCAACATTTCAGAAAAAGATAATACGGATATAATTAAGGAAATGCTGAACGCAAAAGGGATATTAATAGGCTCCTCAACTCATGGGAATGATATGCTGCCCCGGCTTGCCGGCTTCCTGTCATTTCTTAAGGATATGAAACCTAAAGGCAGAGTAGGCGCGGCTTTCGGTTCCTACGGCTGGGCCGGAGGCGCGGCAAAAAAAATAGAAGAAAAACTTTCCGAAACAGGTATTGAAGTAATTCAACCCCTGATCCAGTGCCAGTTCGTGCCGGATAAGGCAGAAATGCAGAAATTGTTCGAATACGGGGCGGCGTTCGGGAACAAGGTGAAGTAAAGCGGAGGGATTATTATGAAAAAATATTTATGCACTGTTTGCGGTTATATTTATGATCCTGCGAAGGGTGACCCTGACGGCGGAATAGCCCCCGGTACACCCTTTGACAAAATTCCTGATACCTGGGTCTGCCCGCAGTGCGGGGTCGGCAAGGATATGTTTGAAGAAAACAAATAGCCGGTAACTTGCCGGTTATTACCAAATGCTTTTTTGTGGTTGAGCCTGCTTATTGCGGGGCTTTGCCAAAGGAGGATACTTCAGTGGCAAAGAAAGCGAAAAAAGCGGCGAAAAAAGGAAAAAAGAAAGGTAAAAAGTAAGTAGTTTAGCTCCGCGTAAGCGGGGCTAAGGACTCATAGAGATCTGATTTTTTAGTGCCGGGTTCAGAAAGGAAATAAACTTAAAGTACCGGAGCCGTCGCCCCTGGCCTCAACGCAAAGAAAATATTACGGTAAGGATATGGCTGAATGGATAAAGTCTATGAATTAATTATTGCGGGCGGGGGGCCTGCCGGGATCACCGCCGCTGTATATGCCGCAAGAAAAAAGCTTGATTTTCTTCTGGTCACCAGGGATATTGGTGGGCAGGCAGCGTGGAGCGGGGATATAGAAAATTACACCGGTTATCAGTTCGTGACCGGCCCGGAACTCGCCGGAAAATTTGAAGAGCATGCCAGAAAATACAAATTCCCGATAAAAGAAAATGAAGGAATTATCGCTATTGAAAAAGCGGACGGCATTATCACGGTCAAGACTGAAAAAGCAATTTATAAGGCCAGTACCCTCTTACTCGCCACCGGAAAAAGAAGCCGTGAGCTTAATGTGCCCGGAGAAAAGGAACTAAAGAACAGGGGAGTTGCCTATTGCGCGACCTGTGACGGGCCTCTTTTTGCGGGAAAAGATGTTGCAATTATCGGCGGCGGTAACTCCGCGCTGGATGCCGCTTTGCAGATGGTCAAGATCTCAAAACAGGTATATCTTGTTAACAACACCCTTGAGCTGGCGGGGGACAGTGTTATGCTTTCAAAATTGAAAGAAGCCCCTAATGTGACTGTTTTTAACAGCAGCCGGGTAGAAAAAATTACCGGGAGCAGTTTTGTCACCGGAATAACTATTGATACTAAAGGCGTAAAAAAGGAAATTTCCCTGCAGGGGATCTTTGTGGAGATCGGGCTGCTCCCTAATTCTGAATTTGCCGGCCCGGTCAAAAAAAATATTAATAATGAAATACTGGTAAATAACAGCTGCGAAACTGATGTGCCCGGTATTTTTGCTGCCGGGGATGTTACCAATGTGCCGGAAAAACAGATAATTATCGCGGCAGGTGAAGGCGCAAAAGCGGCGCTTTCGGTTTTTAAATATCTGAACACGCATAAGTGATAAATAACGGTTTCCGCCGTTTAATTCTGTAAAGGATAATTGGAGCTTACTATGAAAAAAATCTATCTGGATAATGCCTCTTGCACGCCGCTTGACCCGCGGGTCTTTGAAGCGATGAAACCTTTTTTTATAGAAGAATTCGGGAACCCCTCAACTATCCATTCCTATGGAAATGCCCCGAGAGAAGCTCTGGACAACGCGAGAAGACAGGCCGGAGCTTTGATAAACTCTGCTCCGGAATATATTTTTTTTACCGCCAACGGTTCTGAAGCCAATAATATGGCCATAAAAGGGGTTTGCCTGGCCAATCAAGCCAGGGGAAAGCATGTTATTTTCTCCGAAATAGAGCATTTCTCTGTTATGCAAGCGGTAAAATCCATGGAAAAGACGGGCTTTACCTCAAACCAGCTTAAGGTTGACAGTACCGGAATAATAAAGGCCGGTGAACTCGAAAAACTGATCCGGGATGATACGGTGCTTGTTTCCCTTATGCTGGCTAATCATGAAATAGGGACTATTGAGCCCGTTTCTGAAGCGGCCGCGGTCTTGAAGAAAGTTAACGCGGAGCGGGTTGCGAGGAAGCTACAGCCGGTTTACCTGCATACGGATGCAGTTGCCGCCGCGGGAGTAATACCTGTCGATGTGGAAGCGCTCGGAGTTGATCTTCTTTCCTTTGCCTCAAGTTCCTTCTACGGCCCCAAAGGCGCGGCAGCTTTATACATAAAAAAAGGTGTCAGAATAAATCCGCTGATAGACGGTGGTATTCAGGAAGGAGGCCGGAGAGCCGGACTTGAAAACGTACCGGCGATCGTCGGAATGGGAAAAGCCGCGGAGCTGGCAAAGGCAGAAATGGCGGAACGCAATGCGAAAATGGAGCCCTTAAGAGATCTTTTAATAGAACTTATTCTTAAAAATATTCCACAGGTACGGTTAAACGGGGATGCAAAAAAACGCCTTCCAAATAATGTAAATGTAGCCGTAGAATATATAGAAGGCGAATCCATGCTCATGTGGCTTGATGATGCGGGCATAGCCGCCTCCTCGGGCTCGGCCTGCACCTCCAAAGCCCTAAAGGCCTCACATGTATTGCTTTCCATCGGGGTTCCGCAGGAAGTTTGTCACGGCTCCATGCTTTTTTCGCTGAATAAGGATATCAGTAAAGCGGATATTGAATATACCGCCGTGGAACTGGCAAAAATAGTTAAAAAATTAAGAGAAATGTCCCCGCTCTACAAAAAGTCCTGAAGGATTTTTTGTAGAGAGTCCGTAAAGTTCATAATGTTTGTAAAGTAAGATACTACAAAAGAAAAGACTTTTGAAAGTAAAAAGTTGCTAATAATACGGGTTTTCACGTTACAAACCTTTAAAACGTTATAAACTTTACGAACTGTGAGCCGGCATATAAGATAAAATGCGGAGGATAAAGAAATGTCTGATGAAAAACCTAAAATGACGCTGATTTTGTTCTCAGGCGAACTTGACAAGGCGCTTGCCTGTTTTACTCTTGCCACTACCGCGGCCGCGTCGGGTTTTGAGGTCACTATTTTCTTTACCTTCTGGGGTTTGAATGTCCTGAAGAAGGGCGGGATTTCCGCAGGTAAGAAGAATTTTCTGCAAAAAATGTTTGCATTCCTGAACAAAGGTACAAGCAGCAAGCTGCCGCTTACCAAATTCAATTTTGCCGGGGCCGGGCCGGAAATGATGAAAATGCTTATGAAACAGAAAAAAATGGCCTCGCTCCCGCAGATGATGAAAGCAGCGCGCGAAATGAAAGTAAAGTATATTGCGTGTACAACTTCCTGCGGTATTATGGGCGTGGACAGAACGGACCTTATCGACGACGTGGCTGAAATGGCCGGCGCCGCAAGCTACCTCGCGGAAGCAAAAAACGCGAATGTTAATTTATTTATTTAACCAAAGGAAAAAGCATGTTTAATATTAAACCTGATAAAGAACTGGATTGTCTCGGGCTCTATTGCCCCGTGCCTATTATGAAAACTGCTGAAATAATAAAAGAGATGAAGAGCGGTGAAATATTGGAAGTAATTGCTGATGACGAAGGCATACTTAAAGATATGCCTGCCTGGGCAAAGATGACAGGGAATGAAATGCTGGGAAGTCAAACCGAAGGGGATATACACAAAGTTTACGTGAAGAAGAAATGATAGACGATATTGAAATAGGCATAGCCGGCGCGGCCGGACAGGGGATGCAGTCTATTTCTTTTACTCTGGGAAAAACTTTTACCCGTCAAGGATTCTTTGCCTTTACCTATCATGATCTGATGTCCCGCATCCGCGGAGGGTCCAATGTTTCAATTACCAGAATAACACACACACCCGCCGGCTCGATCTCTTTTTCTTTTGATATTCTTGTGGCGCTGGATAGGGAGGCTGTACTTGGAAATATAAACAAACTTAAAAAAGGCGGTGTTTGTATTTATGACGGAGAGAAGATCGTTTTTGAAAAAAAAGAAGCCTATCTTTTCTCGGTACCGCTTGAACGTTTAGCCCTGGAAGCAGGAAAAAATAAAATAATGATCAATTCCGTGGCGACAGGAGCTGTACTGGCGCTTCTTAAATGGGATCTAGCTGCCTGCAATGAGGTCATAAGAGAATTGTTCTCCGGTAAGGGCGAAGAAATAATTGCAGATAATATTAACGCGGTAAAAGCGGGGTATGATTTTGTTTCGGCCAATTCAGGAAACCTTTCTTTTGAATTAAAGGCTCCGCCTGCTCTAATAAAACGGCTTTTTATGACTGGAAGCGAAGCTCTCGCGATCGCGTCAATAGCTTCGGGTTTGAAATTTTACGCGGGTTATCCCATGTCTCCGTCCACGGCGGTAATGGAATATATAGCCGCCAAAGCTGAGGAACATAAGCTGATATATGAACAGGCCGAGGATGAAATAGCCGCCGTAAATATGGTGATCGGCGCTGCTTCTTGCGGTGTTCGCGCCATGACCGCGACAAGCGGAGGCGGCTTTGCTCTGATGACCGAAGGTATTTCTCTTGCCGGTATGACCGAAACTCCGGTTGTGGTGATCCTTACCCAGAGACCGGGCCCGGCGACCGGTTTTCCCACACGAACGGAACAGGGCGACCTTAAATTTGCCCTCTATTCCGGGCACGGAGAGTTCGCAAAAATAATCCTGGCTCCGCGGACGGCTGCGGAGAGTTTTATTATTATGAGCAGGGCTTTTAATCTTGCAGAAAAATATCAGGTGCCGGTAATTGTGCTTACCGACCAGTATTTTAATGACTCCAGCTCCACGCTTGACGCTGCTGAACCGGAAATTGAACCTGTTAACCGGGGAGAGCTTAATTTTACCTGGCCCGGTGTTCCTTACAGTTACAAGAGATATTCCCTGAATGAAGCCGGGATCTCTCCTCGCCTGGTTCCCGGCTGTCCCGGACAGGTTGTTTGTGAAGACAGCGATGAACATACCGAGGAGGGGCATATCAGTGAGAGTGCGGAACTCCGGGACTTAATGGTCAAGAAACGCCTGGGCAAGCTTACGGCTATTGCGGCGGAAATAAGACAACCTATATATGCGGGTAATAAGGCACCGGAAATTCTTTTTGTCGGCTGGGGTTCCACTTATGGAGCTATTAAAGAAGCGGCGGAGCTTATGAATAAAAAAGGCGTTCCGGCCGCAATGCTTCATTTTTCTGAGCTCTGGCCGTTACCGGAGTTAAAACTTCCGTTTAATCTTGCCGGGATAAAACAAATAGTTGCTGTTGAGGGCAATGCCACCGGCCAGTTCGGCAGTTTATTCTCAGAGCATACCGGTGTAATAGTACATAAACGAATATTACGTTATGACGGCAGGCCCATCACCGCAAATTATATTATTACAAAATTGTAAAAGAGGAAACGATGGTAACAAAACAAGATTATAATAGTGACGATCCTGCAGCCTGGTGTCCGGGGTGCGGTAATTTTGCGATACTCAACTCGCTAAAGGCTGCGCTTTCTGAACTGAACCTTGAGCCCTGGCAGGTAATATTTGTTTCGGGTATAGGACAGGCGGCAAAACTCCCGCATTATTTGAAATGTAATTTTTTTAACGGGCTTCACGGAAGAGCTTTGCCCGCGGCCTTTGGTATTAAAGCCGTAAATCATAAAATGAAAGTAATAGTTCACGGCGGAGACGGGGATGCTTATGCTGAGGGAGGCAATCATTTTGTCCACGCCATAAGGCGCAATGCTGATATAACCTATTTTGTACATGACAACCAGATCTACGGGCTTACAAAGGGCCAGGCTTCACCGACCACCGACCCGGGAATGAAAACCGGCACCACCCCGTTTGGAAGTTATAATGAACCGGAGCATCCCCTTACTATGGCCATAGCTCTTAATGCTTCGTTTGTCGCGCGGGCTTTTGCGGGTGATCCGGTGCACCTTGTGAAGATAATGAAAAGCGCGCTTTCCCACCGGGGCTTTGCTTTTGTTGACATCCTGCAGCCCTGTATCACCTTCAATAAAGTAAATACTTATCAATGGTATAAAGAACGTGTTTATAAACTGGACGAAGACCCGGCCTATGATCCGGCGGACCGTTCTGCCGCCTTCACCAGATCGCTTGAATGGGGAGATAAAATACCTACCGGAATAATCTACAAAAGCAGCCGCCCGGTCTATGAGGATCATTCGCCGGTGGACAAAAACATTTCCCTCTGCCGGGAAGAACTAACTCCGCCAAAACTTGAAGCTTTGCTAAAAAATTATTTCTGAAGTACCGGGAAAATAATACGAGGGCATAAGACAGGATATATGTTTAGAAAACTTTTTTTTATTTTGCGGCAGCTATTATTTTTATTTCTTATGCGATTTCACAGACGGTCTGGGAACCTTTATTCCTCAGGACTGCTGCTATGAAAACCGCGGGTATGTCCGGCGGGGACGGCGGGCAGTATCAGACCGGCATGGAAAGAGGCGGTTCGGATAACAAGACGCTTCTTTGCGGAGTGGATGTGGGGCAGGTAAGGAAAAGTTCTGATGAAGGAGCTACCTGGGTTTTTCCGCGGATGGAAGGGCTCAGGGCCGGCGGGATATCTTCGGTACTGGTCCATCCTGCTGATGCCAATACCATGTATGCTTACGGCCATTATATAAATTATAAACCGTCATCCCTGACAGGAGTCTTTAAGTCAACCAACGGCGGGGATACCTGGTCTCAAGTCCTGGTTGCAAGCACCATAGTTACTTATAATGTTTCCGGCAGCCATCACCAGCTGGAATTTGAGCCGGGAAATCCTTCAAAGATCTATTGCGGATCCTATCAACAGGGTTTTTATATTTCTACCGATAGCGGAACGAACTGGGTGCAGAAAACTGCTTTTGCAAACAAGGCAGTCAGATGGGTAAGGGTCAAAAATTCTATCATACTTATCGGGACCGATGAAGGCGAGATCTGGAAGTCTACAAATGACGGTAACAGCTGGGTACTTTCAACAGGAATAACTGCGGGAAGCCAGATCGGAGCCCTGGTTTTTCATCCTTCGGATGCAAGTACCGTATATGCCGTAAAAAGTTCTGACCGTTTATACAAATCGACAGACGGCGGAAGTTCGTTTACCGCAGTTGCCGGGACCAATAAAACGGGGGTGTATTTATTTGATATAAGCCCGGTTAGTTCCAACTATATGTATCTGATGTCCACCGACGGCAGGTACATATATTACAGCCATAACGGGGATGCTGGACCCTGGAGCGGCCCGTCCACTGTCAATACCGGCCTTACGTTTATCGGCTCCTGGGTGGGAAGCGCGGCGACGGGTATGAGCTTAAGCCCCTTTAATCTGAGCGAGGGCGTGGTCAGCATCGGAACCCGGATATATAAAACGACGGACGGCGGCGCGACCTTTAATCCTTCAAATAACGGAAATTCGGGGCATGCCCACGGCTGGGGCTGCGACACCGCGATGTTCTTCGATAAAACCGATAAAAATAAAATATGGACTTTTAACTTTGACTTCGGGACTGATTATACGGCAAACGGCTGGGATACTTCCGTATGTTACGGAGGGGATGATACTTATTTTGAAGACGGCGTAGTGTGGGGTTCCAGCCAGTTTGGCGGGGTGGTACTTCCCGGCGGAAGGATAATTGCGATAGGCGGGACCTATTTTAATGATACCATAAAAGTTACGGATGATAAGTCCACCTGGAGAGTTGTTCTCAAGGATACGGGTACCGGTACGCTCTCTCTTTCCCCGGGCGCAGATGGGTCCGGTGCACCTTTCCCTGTTAAATTAAACTACGCCGAAACGATTAAACTTCATCCGCAAAATAGCAATGTAATCTATTGTGCAAACCTCCGGACAGATGATGGGGGAAACACCTGGCACCAGATGAACGACGGTACTTATCGTATTCTTGGAATGTATAACAAGAACGGGGATATTATTTATGGAAAAAAGTCCAAAGCAGATACTATAGTTTATAAAAGTTCTGATAGGGGAAGCAACTGGACGCAACTTCCGAGTGCAAGTGTCAGTATCGGGTATGAATGGAACGGCCCGGCTGGGTTTGCCGTGGATCCTTTGACTGAAGACAGGCTTTATGCGGTGAGCAGCGTTAATCGAAACAGTCTCTTTAAATATGATGCCGGAAAATGGACAGAGCTAATACCAAAAGCCGGAAGGCAAATGAACTCAATTGCCATTGATCCGGTCAATCCCAGAATTGTATATATTTCTGTTGACGGGAAGGGAGAACCCTGCGTTTATAAAAGCCCTGACTTTGGAGCTAGCTGGTCAAGCATACAATATAACCTGCCTATGACCTCGGATGCCTCATTGTGCGTGGGTCCTGATGAAACTCTTTATTACGGAGGCGCAATGGGTACGTGGAGGCTGCCGGGCGATAGTTTTTCCACCGCGGCGGCCGGCAGCAATCCTTTAAGCCTGGTAAGGTGTTTTCCCAGTCCGTTTAATCCGTCTAAAGCAGCAGGCGGGACCGTAAAAATAGACAGGTTGACCGTAAACTGTACAGTGAAAATATTTTCTATTCAGGGAGAACTTTTAAATACTATTAAAGAGGAAGATTTTGGAAATAACGGCTATGTAGAATGGAATGGCCGGGACACTAAAGGCGATCTTGCGGCTTTCGGGGTTTATATGTATCTTGCGGAGGATCTGCTGGGAAATAAAAAAACCGGAAAACTTGCATTAATAAAGTGAACAAGTTATAATAATCAAATGTTTGTTCGAAGGCAGCGGTATTAAGAATTTATAAAAAGGTCCCGGGAGGAAAAATGAGGAGAATGGCGGCTATCTTGATCGTGTTTATGTTCTTGAACGCGTTGCTTGCGGGGGAAGCGGTGACCGGAAAAGTCCACGCTCTGAATCCCGCGAAGCTGGCAGTTAAGGTGGAAGCCGGGGAAGCGGTGCTGCCGGATGGCACAAAAATAAAATTTAGCGGCGCGGAACTGAGCTTTACCGAGCCGGAAGTAAGGCAGGAAACCGTAACCGAAAAAACTCCGGCGAATTATGATAAAGGCTGGGACGAATGGGGGCCGTGGGATAAAAAAAATGCAATTATCTTAAAACCAAAAGTTGACACTCTGATGCTCGGGGCGCTCCAAAACGGGGTTTTGCCGGACTCGGTTATTGTCTCCGGCGGAGGCAAAACATTTATAAAGGACGTAGATTATAAATTAAGCGAAGAATTTGGTTCGGTGGCTAATTTAGGCGAAAAACTCGGAAAAAAAGGCGAGGGAGAAATAAAAGTAGATTATAAATATGTGCCCCAGAGAATTGACCTTATCCAGGCGGGGAAAGACGGAAAACTCCTGGTTAAGAAAGGGACTTCGGCTGTTATTTGCCCTCTGCTCCCCGAGCCGGATGCGGGTTGTGCGAAGGTCGCGGGGGTCTATATCTACACGGTCAATCACCCCATGAAGTTTATCGTGACCGAAGAGGATATATTCGAGATAAAGCAGGTGAAGCCGGTCCTGCCGGTAAATAAAGACGGTATTAAAAATACCCTGGAAAAGTTGAAAGCCAAAAAAGATATTTCAATAGCTTTTGTAGGAGACAGTGTCACGCTGGGTGCTGAAGCAGGCGAGTGGTGGAATGACAGGAGCAAGACCTATACGGGTTTGATAGTTTCCGGAATTAAAAAGAAATTTGGCGTGAAGATATCAGAAGTGCCGGGTTATGCGGGCGGCGGCGATACCGCCGGCGGAATAAAAATTTTAATAAAGATATTCTACCCAAAAAGCCCGACCTGGTATTCATTGCCTACGGTTTAAATGATGCAAGCGGCGGAGTCAGCAACAACCCGAGAGTTACACCCGGCCAGTATAAAAAAAATATATTAACTATGGTAAAAAAAGCGAAAGAAGCAGGAATGGATGTTATTCTGATCTCCCCCCTGCAGGCTACGCCGTTCATGAAGATTAAATTCGATAAGACCCTGCCGAAATATATTGAAAAACTTAATGAAGTTGTAAAGGAAGAAAACGCGGGTCTTGCCGACATCAATGCGGAATGGCTTGACCTTGCGAATAAAGGCATCCCGCCTTACAGCCAGCTGCATAACTGGATGAATCATCCGGGAGTTTTTGGGCACGCGCTTTATGCCGATGTGGTATTAAGGTTCTTCGAATAAAAAGGGGGATTACATGAGAAAAGCTGTTCTTGTCCTGCTTTTTAGCTTTGTAATAACAGCACTTTTAATCGGGGACGACACCGGGAACTGGCGCGAGCTGGTAAAAGAAAAAAAAGTTATTCAACCGGCAAGTGATTCCGGTGAATGGAAGTTCACCCCGCAGCCGTTTCCCTCCATAGAAAGTATCGCGGCGCAAACCCCGGATGAGGTCCCTTTATACGGGGTTTATCACTGGGCCGGAGAATATATCCAATTTAGAAAGGATATCAAAGCGGTCGGCTGGAAGGCCTACCGTATGGGCGGCTTTGAGGATGAAAAGGCTCTCCTTATGGCTATGGAAGACGGCATTGAAATTATGATGGTTTTACAGATAGGAAAATCGTTTAATGAGTTAAGAGCTTCCGGTAAGAGAAATGCTTATAAAAGTGATGAAGAATTTATTCAAAAGTATCTGCAGGGGATAGATGAGTTCTGCATGAAATACGGCCCCGGGGGAACTATATTCAATAAACGGCCGGACCTGGCAAAAAATCCGGTAAGGTATATTGAGATCTGGAACGAACCGAATTTCCAGTATATGATCGCAGAGGAGCCGGACAGAAAAAAAGTGCAAAAGGAAAGAGATACGCTGTATGCCAAACTGCTAAAAGCGGCCGGTGCTTTTGTGAAAAAGAAATATCCAAAGATAATGGTCGTAGGTTTTGGCGCCGGCGGGGCCGCCTTTGATGACAGGCGGTTTATTGGAAATGTCCACGCTATTGATCCTTCCATCGGAAACTACTATGACATTCTTTCAACGCACCCGTATACCAGGACGCCTCCGATGGCGGACAAGATAAACAGCTGGGGGACTTATTCCGTGACTGTAGGCTGGAAGGCCATACAGGATATATTGGCAAAATACGGATATTCAAATAAACCGATATGGTACACCGAGGTAGGCTGGCCTATTACGACAAAAGACGGAGGAAATTTTAAAGATAGACCGGATTCATTTTCAGCTATGTCAGCCGCGGCCTGCGTTACCAAGATGTATATATTGGCTGTCCGGTTGGGGGTCAAGAGGGTGCATATTATGTCTATCACCGACGCGGATAATTACAACTCCGGCTTCTTCAACCGGAAGGACGGTGAATGGAGGCCGTCCGCGTATGCGGCCCAACAATTGATCGGCCTTCTGCCGAAACCCCGTATTCAACAGGCAGTAGCTGAAGAGACCGGCGGCTTGTATGCGTATTTGTTTAAGAGTGACTGGACCGGGAAGTATTCAAAAGAGGTTATAGTTGCATGGCAGGAACAAAAAAGCGGGGAACTTAGCATTGCCGTTCCTGCCGGCCGTAAAGTTCTGAAACTTCTAAACATGCTGGGCGGAGAAGAAAAGTTTTCCGTCAACGGTAACAAGGTACAATTTGCAGGCGGCCCGTTCCCTTCCTATCTGGTGCTGGAATGATACGGACAGGAGCATTAAGGAATCTTAAAAAGAAAAATAAAATGGAACAGAGAGGGCCGGGTTCCATAAAGCTGTTTTTAATGGCCTTACTTCTCTGCTGCCTGCCGCTTTCAGCGGCGGTTTTTCCAAACACTTCCGAACCCCTGCGGGTCTATTATATCGGCAATAGTTTGACGGCCTGTCCCCGCCTTGAACGGCTTTTCAATTTCTATGCGCAGAAAGGGATCCCCTATGAATTTGGCAGCCAGGGTTCGGCCGCCAAAACTCTTTTGAATCACTGGAATTATAAGAATGATAAGAAATCAAATTGGGTTGCCTATGAAGCGAATTGCCCGGATGGTAAAGGCGGATGGAAACCCTGTGTTGAACCTTTCAAAGACCCGAACCCCAAGAGGTTTGGCTTATACGATAAGGCGCTTACTGAACATACCTGGGATGTCCTGGTACTTCAGCCGTACATGAGCCCGCTGCAAGATAATCTCAAGGCTTCGATAAATTTTATAGAACTGGCCCTGAAGAAAAGCCCTAAGGCGAAGTTCTATATCAATGCCACCTGGCCAAGAAAAACTCCCGGTGTGGAAACAGTCGATTTTGAAAAGCAATGGCTGGGACTAAAACCTTATGGTATGTCTCCGGAAACCAAGTACTGGTCGTCGGCCTATACCAACCGCGAATACTATCAAAAACTCTGCAACTCTTTGAATGATAAATTAAAAGAACGCATCCACCAACCCATCCTTATGATACCGGGGGGCGAGGTCCTTTTTGAGCTTGACAGGGCGATAAAAGCAGGAACTTTGCCCGGGCTGGAAGCTCTTTATACGCGTTCACCCAAGCACCTACCCGGTGCGAAAGGCGCCTTTAAAGCATCAGAAGGAGTTGATCTTCTGTATGCCGACGGTATCCATCTTAATCCACTGCCTCATACTTTTCCTGCTTTCGGGGCTTTTGCCGTATCCATGACCATGTTCTCTGCGGTCAGCGGTACCAGTCCGGTCGGCCTTTCAGGGGCGGTCTACGAGCTGGACGATAAGCTGGACGCAAAACTGATAGCGGCGACCCAGGAACTTGTATGGAAAGTTGTTAAAGAGTATTCCAGGGTTGAAAACCTAAAATAAGGAGGCTTCATGAACATTAAAATAATTTTGATGAATGTTGTTTTTATAATTTCCTGTTTCGCCGGAGAGGTTGAGGTTATCAAAGATGTTGTTTATGGGAAAGGCAGTAATGAGGACTTGAAACTTGATATAGTAAGGCCGAAAGACCGGACGGGCAAACCTGCGCCGGCCATAGTGTTCATGCACGGTGGCGGCTGGGAAGGCGGGGATAAAAAGAACGGTATTCCTTACCTTACAAGAATGGCAAAAAAGGGTTATTTTGGCGTTACCATATATTACAGGCTGGCTCCGGGAGCAAGATTTCCGGCGCAGATAGAAGATTGTAAATGTGCCGTGAGATTTTTAAGAGCAAAAGCAAAAGAATATAATATTGACCCGGAGCATATCGCTTCCTGGGGAGGTTCCGCGGGAGGCCATCTGGCCGCACTTCTGGGTACCGCCGGTGAAGTAAAAGAATTCGAGGGAACGGGCGGCTGGGGGGAATATTCCAGTAAAGTGCAGGCGGTTATTGATTACTGCGGCCCGGCAGATATTTACAAACTAAAAAATCAAAATAATGTGGGAAATATGCTTAATAACCTGTTTGGCGGAAGTTCGCCAAAATACAAAGATGCCATGGATAATGCCAGTCCGGTCAAGCATGTCAGTAAAGACGCTCCGCCGTTCCTTATAGTTCACGGAGAAAAAGATCCCGTAGTTACCATAAAACAGAGCCAGGCATTTGCCGGAGCGCTTAGTTCCGCGGGGGTGGAAGTAGTTTATGTCCCGGTAAAAAACGGAGTACACGGAGATTTTGGAGATGATTACAACGAGGAAAAAACAGTCGGTGAGTTTTTAGATAAATATTTAAAAAAGTAACAGATGGATAATAAAAAATAAAGGGGAAAACCATGGAAAGTACTGGAACAGCTGCCGGAGCCGCGGCAGAAAGACCGGGGATCTCGCAACGAATTGAACGCCTGCCTATGACCTCCTATCAGAGGATCATCGGCATCATAATTGTTGTTGCCTGGTTTTTTGATGCCGTTGACCTGGGTACTATGACCTTTTTACTGCCCTCTATAATGAAAGAGTTCGGGCTCGATAATGTACGTGCCGGCTTACTTGGTTCGATGAGTTTTGTAGGGATGTTTTTTGGTACGATGTCGGCGGGTTTTCTTTCCGACAAACTCGGGCGCAAGACTATTTTACAGTGGTCCATGATCGTCTGGGGTATCGCCGGTTTATTGACCGCCTGTTCATGGAATATTACGTCTCTATTTGTTTTTCGCTTTATTCTCGGGCTGGGCCTGGGCGCGGAATTGCCGGTGGGTACTTCGATGCTGCCTGAATTTTTGCCCAAAGGTTCAAGGGGCCGCTATGTGGCGGTAATGGAAGGTTTACTCCCTGTGGGTATCATAACTGCCGGTGTACTCGCTTATTTTATTGTCCCGAGTGTTGGCTGGCGCTTTGTGTTCGTCGCCGAAGCCCTGCCCGCGCTCTGGCTGCTTGTGATCCGCAGGAAGATCCCGGAATCCCCGCGCTGGCTGGAAGCCGTCGGCCTGACGGATGAAGCTGATAAGGTCATGACTGCAATGGAAAAAGAAGTGGAGAAACGTTCGGGCAAACCTTTGCCGCCCATAACGGGAACCGGGTCAGTTGAAAAAGGGAAGGCCAAGATATCCGGCTTTGCCCAGCTTTGGTCCGGGGGATACTATAAAAGAACTATTATGCTCTGGATCCTTTGGCCGGCCGGCCTCTTTGGTTTTTACGGGCTGACTACCTGGTTCGGCTCGCTTTTAATGGCCAAGGGTTTTAGCATGACCAAATCCATCGGCTTCATAATCATGATAACTTCGGGAGGTATTCCGGGCTTCATCCTGGCCACATATTTGATAGACAAGATAGGACGTAAGCTGGTAGTTATTTTCGGCCTCATTATGACAGCGGTTTCGGCTTATTTTTACGGCCAGGCGGTATCTTATAATGTATTATTCTTCTGCGGCTGTATGCTGAATTTTTTTCAGTATGCCATGTGGTCTGCAATATACGCCTATACCCCGGAATTGTATCCAACCCATATCCGTGCAACAGGTGCGGGTATGGCCTCTTCTGTGGGAAGGATCGGGGCTATACTGGGGCCCTATGCGATGGGTGCTATGATGGGGGCCTACGGTTCGGGGAGCGTATTTACTTTGGCCGGATCGCTCTTTGGTTTCGCGGCGCTTGTAACACTGCTCCTTGGCCCTGAGACCAAAGGAAAGACACTTGAAGATATAAACAAGTAAAAGTATAATGTTTTGAGTGTATGGAGTTTTCGGCAGAAGTAAAATTATTAGAGGAGAAGAAAAATGAATAAAGCAATGCTGATCCTGGTTTTGTTGTTAAGTACCTGTATTTTTGGTGCGGATAAGGCGCCGGAGAAGCCGAGTTTTTACTCGCTCTACGCCTGGCACAGTGAATACCCGCAATTTGCCGACGAAGTAGCAAAGGTGGGGTTCAAATGGATGCGTTTGGGCGGCCCGGTATTTGATCCCGGGGAGGATAAAGGTTTTGTAGACGCGGTAAAGCACGGAATAAATGTTGCTACGGTAATAGGAGATAAAAATGCGGACATAACCAAAATGCAGGAGTTCAGGGAAGATATAAAAAAATATCTGGCCCGGTACGGCGAGAATGGCACGCTCTGGAAGGAAAATCCTACGGTCAAACAGATCCCCTTGCAATATTTTGAGATATGGAATGAGCCGAATATCGAATACCTGACCCCGACCGGCGGAAAGAAAAGGGATGAATGTTACGCGGAATTTTTGAAGGCTGCTTACGAAGAGATTAAGAAATTTGACCCCAAGATAAAAGTTGTCGGTATGAATACTGCCGGCGGGACCATGAAGCCCGATGGCGCTCTTACAGCCGAATTGAACTTTAACGGTTTGATCGGCTGGTATAAATTCATTAAAGGCGTGCATAAAGCCGGCGGCGGCAAGTACTATGATATCCTGGGTATACACCCTTACACGGGCGGCAAAGCTCCGGAAAAAGCCGGGTATATAAAGGCGATAGAGAACATTCACGCGGATTGCATTGCCAACGGAGGCGGGGACAAGCCCATCTGGGTCACAGAATGCGGCTTCTCGCTCCCGATAACCAAGAAAGGTTCCAAGGAAGCCCCTGCCGAAGGAATTATCAAAGATGAAGAGACGCAGGCAAATTACCTGATAAGGGAGATGGCCATATCGGCGGCATGCGGTGTTGAGCAATTCCAGATAATGTATATCTCTGACATCAGCGACTTTTATGCCGGCCTGTTTACAAGGGACGGCAAAAAATGGAGAAAGCAGACCTATGCTCTGAAGAACATGATGGAGCTCCTTCCTGAACCTCTTCTCCTGAAGAAATTGAGCGAGGGTACCGACGGCATTTACGCCTATGTTTTTAAAGGCGCCGGCGACAAAGAAACTATCATGGCCTGGAATACGGGCAAAGAAGATGTTGAAAAAGAATTTGAGGTCAAGGGATCGGAGCTGACCCTTTCAACGAGAGATGGGGAAAAGAAAGCTCTAAAAGCTGCCGGAGGCAAGGTAAAGATAACTCTCACTCAAAGTCCGGTATATATCTATTAAAGGCCTGAAGCAGCTTTGAACAATTATTACAGGCGGAGGGACATATGAAAAAAGCAGTGCTGTTTATTGTTCTGTTTTTTGGCCTAAATGCTATTGGTGCCGAAAGTAAGACGGAAAAACCAAGTTTCTATTCCCTTTACGCCTGGAACAGCGAATTCCCGGCTTTTGCGAATGAAGTGGAAAAGGCGGGCTTTAAGTGGATGCGTTTGGGAGGGCCGGTTTTTGAAGAAAAAGAAGATAAGGGGCTGGTTGAAGCCGTAAAAAAAGGCATAAAAGTTATTCCTGTCCTCGGCGATAAAAATGCGGATGTAACCAAACTGCCGGCTTTCAGGGAATATATGAAAAAGTATCTGGCCCGTTACGGCGAGAATGGAACCCTCTGGAAGGAAAATCCCTCCGTTAAACAGATACCTTTTGAATATATAGAGATCTGGAATGAGCCGAACCTTGAATATCTTACTCAAACCGGCGGCAAGAAAAAGGATGAATGCTACGCGGAGTTCCTGAAGATCGCCTACGAAGAGATAAAAAAGTTCGATCCTAAGATAAAAGTTGTCGGCCTGAATACCTCCGGCGGAGCGTGGAATGCTGCAACCTTTATTATGCCCAACGGAGAAAACCAGAAAGGCATTATGGGCTTCTTTAGATTTATCAAGGGAGTACATAGCTACGGCGGCGGGAAATATTATGACATACTGGGTATTCATCCGTATACGGGAAAGAAGGCTCCGGAGAAAGTAGATCTGGTTAAGACGCTGGAGGCAATAAGAGAGGAATGTAAAACAAACGCGGGGGAAGAAAAACCGATATGGATCACGGAAGTCGGCTTTTCCCTGCCTGTAAAACAAGCCAGTGAGGCAATGGTCAAAACGGAAGATGACCAGGCGAATTTTCTGATAAGATATATGGGCCTTGCTGCCGCTAACGGTATCGGGCAATTCCAGATAATGTATATTTCCGATATAGGAGACTTCAAAGCCGGGCTTTTTGACAGAAAAAAAACCTGGAGAAAGCAGGCCTACGCGGTAAAGAATATGATGAAAGTCCTTCCTGAGCCGGTGCTTGTCAAAAAGCTCGCCGAAGGGGCCGACGGCATTTTTGCCTATGTTTTTAAGGGTACCGGAGACAAAGAAACGATCATGGCCTGGAATACAGGTAAAGAAGCAGTGGAGCATGAATTTGAGATGAAAGGCTCGGAGTTAACCCTGGTAAGCAGGGACGGCGAAAAGAAAGCGTTAAAGGCCTCAGGTGGAAAGGTAAAAGTAGCCCTTACCCAAAGCCCGGTGTATATTTATTGAAAAATAGTTGCTAAATTACTTCAATTTACTTTTTGCCCTGCCAAAGAAAATTATTGACAGGGTTGCGAGAAAAGAAACGGCGGAAACTATAAGAGAAATATCGAAAACTTTCTTGTAGCGCGGTTCATTAACGGAAATAATACCGGGACCGATATAATAGAGCGAGCCTTCTATTATTGCTCCCGCAGGTTTCCAGAGTTCCATATTTATATAAAGAGAGGTAAAAAGCATTACCAGAAGAACCGCGGCCAGGACAAGGACCGCAGAGTTATCGCGTTTTTTAGTTAAATAATCCTGAACTCTTGAAGCGGCAAATATTGCCAAAAAAAGTACCGGAATGATCAGCATTCTGGTGGATACTTTTTCCGAGTTAAAAGGCGGAATGGGCATCCAGCCCAGCTTGCTAAGGCTAATTATCGCCATCAGGGCAATAGGCCAGTAAAAAGGCCTGAAACTATCCTGCCTTTTCCTGTTCTTAATTCCGTAATAGACACCGAAGAATAAAATTACTCCCAGGCCGATAATATCTATATAGGTATTGTATTCCGTCCAGTTCTTCTGCCAGGCAGGGAAAGCAGGAACAAAATCCGGGCCGTGCATAACGATAAGAGACTCAAGCATAATATAAACTGAATAAAATCCTCTTACATGCGTCCCCGCTTTTTCATAATAAGTAATGACCGCCGGCAGCAGCCTGAAAGCAAGCAGCAGCGCCGCGAGCAAAAGTGCGAATAAGGCCGGCTTTAAGGCCGGTCTATTAAATAATCCTGTTAAAAGCAGCAGCAGCATGCACCAGACCGCAATATGAAAACCGCCGGTCAGAAAGATGAAAAATACTGCGAGCGCGAGCTTAGCGGAAGCGGCAGGCGCCGGATCTTTAAGAATACCCGGTAGAAAAAGGAAAAAATAAGGCAGCAGAAAATAACCCGCCCACATATAATGGCCGCCGGCCAGGTGCGAGACAATATGCCCGTTAAGAAAAAAAATGAATGCCAGAAATGAAAAAGAAAAGAACCCGAGTTTAAGTTGTTTTGCGATCAAAAAAAGCCCGAAAAATCCCAGAGAAAATAATAAAATTATATTAAAGAGCATGTACCGGCGTATGTCCAGCCATTTTAAGAGGATGATCTGAGGCGAAAAATCTGTTTCCGGTATGGCGAGAAACCTGTTGGTGGTCTGGTAACCGGTGGAAATATGATAAGGCGTAACGCCTTCGGTAACAGCCTGCTTAATTACGGAGTAGTAATCATATTCCTTCTGCCAGTCGGCGTTCCTGTAGAGCATTGCAGGCTCTAAAAACCGGGCCCAGAGGCCGAAGATAAGAGCGAACAAAAGCACAATAAAAAAGAACCGAAAAACGGTTTCTGTCCCGGAAGCGGTTTTGTGGTCAATTAACACTGTTTTTAACCCGCCAAAAAATCTTTTCATGATATAGCTGCTCCCTGGTTTCTTTCAACAGTAGTATATTACTTTTTTGGGCCTTATTCAATCCAAAAGCCTGTTTTGCGGAAAGCTAGGATAAACGGCGAATATAACAGGCAGGCAGTTAATTGCCGAAAATTTTTATGAATTCCCGGGCTACTCTTTCGCAGGCTTCTTTCAGGTCTATAGTTTTATTGAGCAAAAGTTCCAAAGAAGTTGCTTTTATTCCCTTTAAACCGCAGGGTATAACAGAATCAAAAACTGAAATATCTTTTTTTATATTAACGGCAAAACCATGATAGGATACCCATTGTTTGACGGCAATGCCTATGGAAGCGATCTTGTCTTTACCGGCAAAGACCCCGGTCTTTCCTTCTATACGCGTGCCTTTGATTTTATAAGCGGCTAAAAAATTAATAAGTGCTTCTTCAATATCCCGCAGGTACTTATGAATATCTTTATCGCGTTCCGCCAGGTCTAGAATAGGATAGCCGACTATCTGTCCGGGAAAATGGCAGGTGACATCCCCGCCGCGGTTAACTTCGAGGACTTCTATCTTATTTGAATTTAATATATTTTCTTTTTTTCCGGATCTTCCGAGAGTAATTACCGCGGGATGCTCCAAAAGCAGAAGCGTATCAGGGATCTCTCCTTTAAGGCGCTTTTCCACGAACAACAATTGTCTTTCGAAGGCTTCTTTGTAAGGGAGTAAACCTAATCTCAGGACTTCCACAGTTCAAGTACGTTTAGGAAGATCAATTGCTTCCTTGTGCGCGTCGTGGGCAGCTTCCATAAGGCCTTCTGAAAGAGTGGGATGATTGAAAATTATCCGCTCCATTTCCTGGGTGGTAGATTCAAGTTTCATGGCAATAGAACCGCTGTGAATAATTTCTGTCGCCTCGGGCCCGATAATATGTACCCCCAGGAACCCGTCTGTTTTTTCATCAATAAGCACCTTGATAAACCCCTCTGTTTCGTTGAGTATCTGAGCTCTGCCGCTTGCCGCGAACGGAAATTTGCCTACCCTGTATTTAAACCCTTTTTCTTTGGCCTCCTTTTCTGTAAGGCCTACATGCGCGATTTCCGGAGCCGTAAAGACACAGGTGGGGATTATTTTATGGTCAATTTTTGAATCTTTACCGCAGGCGTTTTCAGCCGCAACAAGGCCTTCTGCCGAAGCTACATAAGCCAGCATATATTTACTGGAAGCATCTCCGGCGGCATAGATGCCGCGAACATTGGTTTCCAGCCGGTCATTAACTTTGATGCGGTTTTTTTCCAGGGCTATCCCGGCTTTTTCAAGGCCCAGGCCTTCGTAGTTAGGTTTCCTGCCGATGGAGACCAGGATCTTGCCCGCGGTTACGGAGAATTTTTGCCCTGCTTTTTCTATTTCCGCCGTGGTGCCTTTAATTTTTAGGACCTTTGCCCCGGTATGGAACTCAACGCCTTTTTTTGTAAGAATCGCCGCCATGGCTGAGGCAAGTTCGTCATCCTCGAACGGAAGGATCTTGTTAAGGGCTTCAACAACCGTGACCTTAACACCGAGGCGGGAGAAGAGAGAAGCAAATTCAATACCAATAACTCCGCCTCCGATCACTAAGAGAGAGGAGGGCATTTCTTTCAGATTAAGCAGTTCCGTGCTGGTAATTATATCCTGTCCGTTAGTTTCCAGTCCGGGAATATTTACGGATACCGAGCCGGTTGCGATTAGGCATTTTTTAAAAGCAATAAATTTGTCGCCGGCTATAACGGAAGAACTTCCGGTAAAAGAGGCGGCGGCCTTAATAACTTCTATATTGTAACTTTTGAGAATAGATCCTATCCCCGCGCGTAAGCGCTTTACCAGGCGGTCTTTCCGGTCGATAACTGCACCAAGATCAACTGTAAACCCGCTTACGGTAATTCCAAAGTCCTTTGCTTTGCCAAGCTTATGGTAAACTTCCGCGCTTGCAAGCAGTGCTTTTGTAGGGATACAGCCGTGATTTAAGCAGGTCCCGCCGAGTTCTTCTTTTTCGATAAGTGCAACTTTTGCTCCCAGCTGGGCAGCCCTGATAGCGGCAACATACCCGCAGGGTCCACCTCCGATAACCAGCAGATCATAAGTCATTATAGTGAGCCTCCGGATGAATTAGTTCGCTTCGTCATAAACCGCGGTTACCACCGCATTCCTCGCAATGACAGCTGAAAGGAAAGATATATGTGGCAGCTGTCAGCTATATTTTGTCATAAACCGCGGCATATTTTGCGATTCTTCTCAAAACAAGCTTTGCTTATCGCCGCATTCCTCCCGCCTGGAAGAGCCCAGGCGAGGTGTAGCAAAGACCGGCTGTTAAATGCTAAGGAGACTATTTTCGAGTATTTCTTTGACGCGGCCCAAAAATACGGCTGCATAAGCTCCGTCGATCACTCTGTGGTCGGCGGAGAGAGTTATTTTCATTATTGACCGGATGGCAATAGCGTCATTGATCACAACCGTCTGTTTTTTTGCCGCGGCTACCGCCAGTATTCCCACCTGCGGCGGATTAATTATCGCCGAAAAGCTGTCTACACCCAGCATGCCCATATTTGAGATGGTAAAAGTGCCTTCGCTGTAGTCGGCGGCCGTAAGTTTTCCTGTCTTTGCTTTCTCCGCAAGAAGTTTTGCCTCTGCCGCTATTACGCGCACGGTTTTATTATTGGCCTGCCTGATCACGGGAACTACCAGGCCGTTCTCAAGCGCGACCGCGACACCGACATTAGCGTCCTCGAACTGCACTATTTTATCATTGACGAAATGTGAGTTCATCAGCGGAAATTCACGTAAAGCGATGGCACAGGCGGAGATAATAAAATCATTAACGGAAAGCACAATATTTTTTGCTTTTAATTCAACGCGCTTCTTTAAAAGTTCCGTCATGTCAACATCGAACTGGACGTAAAAATGGGGGGCTTCCCGTTTGGAGCTCTTTAAGCGGTCGGCTATTATTTTCCTCATTTGCGAAAGTACCGAAGTCTTTGAACCGCCGTTGCTTGTTATTTTTGCCGTGTTAATGCCTGAGACAGCGGCACCTGAACCGCCTGCTTTAGGTTTATAATTTAAAATATCGCGTTCAAGTATCCTGCCGTTCGGCCCGGAGCCGGAAACGGCTGTAAGAGCTATTCCTTTTTCTTTAGCGAGGCGTTTTGCTATAGGGGTCGCGAAAATCCGGCCGTCTTCCGGAAAGAATTTTTGCGCGGGCGCCGGGCCGGAAACCGTTTCAAGAACGACCGGCGGATTGACTGTATTGACGGGTGCGGCTGCTATTGTTTCTTCTTTGGGCTTTGCAGCCGGCAAAGGTTCTTCTTTCGGCAGCGGTTCGTCCATGCTGTCAGCGGTATAAGCAACAGGAACAAGAACCGGTACGGTAATGCCTTCTTTGTAAAGGATCTTTCTGATAAACCCGCCCTTCAGGGCCTCGTATTCAAAGTTAGCTTTATCCGTTGTTATCTCAAAAAGAACATCACCTTTATTGACCTTGTCGCCTTCTTTTACGCGCCATTTGCCGATAGCGCCTTCTTCCATAGTTTCGCCAAGTTTGGGGAGGAGGACTTTTGTTATCATGCGAGTAGCTCCTTAACGGCTTTTTTTATCGTTTCTTTATTTGGAATGGCCAGTCTTTCCAGGTTAGGCGCCTTGGGCATTGGCACATCCGCGCCGCACACGCGTGAAACGGGGGCATCCAGGTGATCAAAAGCTTTTTCCATTACCTGGGCTGCTATTTCTCCGGCAAACCCTCCGGTTTTCCAGGCTTCATGAGCAATTACCAGCCTGTGAGTTTTCTGAACAGATCCTACAATTGTGTCGATATCCAGAGGAGCCAAAGTGCGCAGGTCTATAACTTCAACGGAAATCCCTTCCTTTTCAAGCTCTTCTGCGGCTTTAAGGCAATGTAGTAAAGTCAAAGACCAGCTTACAAGAGTGATATCTTTGCCCTGTTTTTTAACATCCGCTTTGCCTATGGGGAGGACATATTCAGTTTCAGGTACAGGGCCTTTAGTGTTATAGAGCATCTTATGTTCTATATATACAATAGGGTTATCTTCACGTATCGCAGCTTTGAGCAGCCCTTTTGCGTCGTAAGGAGTTGAAGGCATGACCACTTTTATTCCGGGGATATGTGTAAACCAGGCCTCAAGCGACTGGGAATGATGCGCGCCAAGCGTCCTGCCCGCGCCGCCTTCAGTACGGATAACCAAAGGTACTTTGGTTTTACCGCCGAACATATACCGGATCTTTGCGATCTGGTTATTAAGCTGGTCCATTGCTATGCCCATAAAATCGACGTACATGATCTCGACCACCGGGCGCATGCCCGTTATCGCGGCCCCGAGGCCGGCTCCGACTATCGCGGCTTCGGAAATGGCGGTATCGCGTACTCTTTCATCGCCGAATTTCGCGTGTAAACCCCGGGTCACGGCATAAGCGCCGCCATAGATGGCCACATCCTCGCCCATGATAAAGACCGAAGGGTCTTTGGTCATTTCTTCTGCTAATGCTTCGTTTATTGCCTGCCAGTAAGCTATCTCTCTCATTTATTTTGCTCTCCTTAAGCGAATAGGTCTGTGTAAAGTTCGGCGTCGCCGGGAAGCGGGCTTTCGATCGCAAACTTGGTTGCTTCTTCTATCTCGTTCTCAACGAATTTATCGAGTTCTTCGACGTCCTTTTGGGAAAGCAAACCTTCCTTCACGCATTTTGCGGAAAATAATTTTATCGGGTCCTGTTCGGCCCAGTATTTTTCTTCTTCTTTGGTCCTGTAAACTCTCGGGTCGCTTCTTGAATGGCCGTAATATCTGTAAGTATCACAGACCACCATAGCCGGGCCCTTTCCCGCGCGCGCGTTTTTTACATAGGCTTCGACCGCGTCCTTGACCGCAAGCACATCCTGGCCGGAAACTGTGACCGCCGGCATATTGTAAGGGACCGCCTTTTTTGCAAGGTCGGTGACCGCGGACGCCCTTTTTACCGAAACGGACATCCCGTAAAGATTATTTTCTACTATGTATATTACCGGAAGCCTCCAGGTGCCTACCATGTTCAGGGACTCGTGGAAAACTCCCTGGTTGGTCGCGCCATCGCCGATAAAGCAAAGCGTGACCTGCTCCGTTTTTCTTAGTTTAATGGAAAGCCCGGCCCCGGCCGCCATTGCCAGGCCGCCCCCGACTATGCCGTTGGCTCCCAGGTTGCCTGTCGAAACATCCGCAAGGTGGAGTGACCCGCCTTTGCCTTTGCAGCAGCCGGTCGCTTTTCCGAGTATCTCCGCCATAAGCTCGTTTAATTTCCCGCCTTTTGCTATGGCATGCCCGTGGCCTCTGTGCGTGCTGGTAATAAAGTCATCAGGCCTGAGCGCGGCCATAGCTCCTACTGCGACAGCTTCTTCGCCGGCATAGAGATGGGACCCGCCCTCCGCGATATTTTGGGCCAATAGATCCATGATCTTGTCTTCAAACTGCCTTATTTCCATCATCTTTTGCAGGTAGAATATGGCAGTTCCTTTATCAATAGATGTGCTCAAAGCTCCTCCTTGTATATTGGTATTATCTCTGGTATTATTATACAAAAATCCCGTTATTATGTCAAACATTTTATCAGTAAGGAATTCCCAACAAACAGGAAAAACGGCCTATTTTTGCTTTGAAATACAGGATTTGCTGGTCTATAATATAGCATTGTTCAAGATAACAATAGGGGGAAAAATGGTTAAAAAAAGTCTGTGCCGATACTTGCTCTTGCTCCCGGTTTTTGCTTTTGTAATCTCCTGCAAGCCTTGTTTTTGCGCGGAGGGTAAAGCTGACAGCTGGACTATGAACAAGTACATGGAAAAATTCAAGAACTATCCGCAGGATCCGAATTTTTTCCCGCTTACGGTCTGGCTCCAGGACCCGGCAAACGCGGCTAAATATAAAGCGGCCGGAATAAATACTTTTTTTGCCCTCTGGAAAGGGCCGAAAGCAGGACAGATAGAGGCCCTAAAAGCGGACGGCATGTATTTGATCTGCGAGATGAATCCCGAAGCTTTGAAACATAGAGATGACAAAACAATAATAGGCTGGATGATGATGGATGAACCCGATAACTTTCAATTTAAATCAGACCTGGAAGTTAACGGAAAGATCTGGAAATACGGGCCTGAAACCTCAAGAGTTTCACCAAAAGACCTGGGCGAGATGTACGAAACAGTCAGTAAAGAGGATCCGACCCGTCCTGTCTTTCTCGGGCTTGGCTGCGGAGTGGCGAATGATCAAACCCCGGCCAGAGGCCCCGGCTGGAAAAATACCATGTACAAAGATTATATAAAAAGCGGAGATGTGATATGTTTTGATGTTTACCCGGTCTCTGATCTGGGTGAAAAATATCTCTGGTTCCATGCAAAAGGGCTGGACAGGTTGAAGGAATGGGGAGCAGCAGAGAAACCGAGATTTAATGCCCTGGGGCCCTGCTTTACCGGGAAGAGAAATAAGCAGCCTTCCCCCGAAAATATAAAGACGGAGATCTGGATATCTATTATCCACGGGACAAAGGGAATCAATTATTTTTGCCATAATATAACACCTTTTGTGGAAGACGCACTGCTTAGGGATGCCGCCCAGCTTGCCAGTATCACAAAGATAAACGCGCAGATAACAGAGCTGGCTCCCGTAATAAACGGGCCTGATCTTAATACCGCGGCCGTTGCTTCGAGCAGCGAGTCTGTGCCCATAGATATCCTGGTGAAGAACTATAAAGGGGAAACCTATATTTTCGCGGCGGTTATGAAGATGGGAGAACCGGCAACGGGTACTTTCCGGGTGAAGGACGTGAGTGCGGCAGGCAAAGTCCAGGTTCTGGGGGAAAACCGTACACTGGACATGGATGCCACCGGGCAATTTAAAGACGAGTTTAAGACCTGGGAAACACATATTTACAAAGTAGTAAAGAATTAGCTTACTTTTAACTAAAAATTTTTAAAAGGAGAGAAGATGCTTCTAAGAAGAAAAGCAGTTAAAGCTATGGGCAGGTACTTAGTGTTCTTGCTGGTTTTCGCGCTTGCGCTGTCATGCGGAACAAATACTTTTGCCGAGACTAAAGCAGACGGCTGGACCGTGACCAAGCAAATGGAAAATTTTAGAAACTATCCGCAGGATCCGAATTTCTTCCCGCTGGTCGTCTGGTTACAGAAGCCCGGCAATGCTGCCAAATACAAGGCTGCCGGAATAAACACTTATTTTGGTTTACACATGGGGCCCAAACCGGGACAGCTTGAAGAGCTAAAAGCCGCCGGAATGTACGTTATCTGCGATATGAATAAAGAGGCCTTAAAATTTAAGGACGATAAGACGATAATCGGCTGGATGATGATGGATGAACCGGATAACTTTCAGTTTAAATCAGACCTGGAAGTTAACGGAAAGATCTGGAAATACGGCCCGGAAACCTCCCGTGTCTCCGCAAAAGATATTGGAGAGATGTACGAGACGCTCAAAAAAGAAGACCCGACACGGCCGGTCTTTCTCACCTTCAGTTGCGGTATAGCAAATGATCAATACCCGGGCAGAGGCGGCGGCTGGAAAAATAAAATGTACCCTGAATACATGAGATCCTGCGACTTTGTGGGCTTTGATGTCTATCCTACGGCCGATCTGGGCGAAAGGTATCTCTGGTTCCATGCCAAGGGCCTGGACAGGATAAAGGAATGGGCCGGAGCGGAGAAACCGAGATTTAACTGCATCGGGACCAACTTCACGGGAAATAAAAGAGCTCCTACGCCGGAAGAAACAAAGGCCGAAATTTGGATCTCCATAATTCACGGGACAAAAGGCATCGTATATTTCTGCCATAACTTTAAGCCAAAATTTCAGGAAGCTGCTTTACTTGAGGATCCCGCGCAGCTTGCCAATGTTACAAAGATAAACGCGCAAATAACAGAGCTGGCGCCGGTAATAAACGGGACTAACTATGACGGCGCAACGGCGGCTTCAAGTAATGAGGCCGTTCCGATAGACATTCTCGTGAAAAATTACAAAGGCGGGACCTATATTTTTGCGGCTGCCATGAAAATGGGAGATCCCACTACCGGTACCTTTCAGGTAAAAGGCGTGAGCGCGGCAGGAAAAGTAGAAGTTCTCTGGGAAAATAGAACGCTTGATATGGATGCTTCGGGAAAGTTTACAGATGAGTTCAAGAAATGGGACACCCATATCTACAAGGTGATAAAAAAGTAAACAAGAAGAACGGCAGGGCTTCGTTTTTTAAAAGCGGAGCCCTGTTTTTTTACCGTTTAACCCGGTATTAAATTTCTTTTTCCAGCTCCTGCTCTTCTATTGCTTTTACCCTCTGCATGCGGCCCGGAGTATGAAGTAATTTCATGTTTTTCCATCTTCCTGACCTGTAATAAAGGTAATTCAAAATAAGAGTAACATAGGTGCTTATAACTATGGCGGTCCAGATACCGCTTTCACCCATAGGCGTCTTTTGGGATAGAAACCATGCCAGAGGTATCCGGAAGAGCACCGCGGAGATAAAGGTAAGCACTAAAATAGCCAGAGTGTCTCCGGAACTTCTTACAACCCCCATAAAAGAAAATACCAGAGCGAACCCTATATAGGAAAAACAAACTATCCTTAGATAGGCCACAGTGTGCGGCATGATAAGCGCCGCCGTAAGCGGGTCCTTGTTGAAAAAGGAGGCTATCTGGCAGGGGAAAAGAAAGATAAGCACGGTAAAGAAAGCGGCGATAGAACAGGAAAGCATTATACCGTATTTAAGCACTTCTTTTACCCGGCCGTATTTTTTGGTGCTTATATTCTGAGCGGCCATAGAGGTAACGGCGAAACCGACGGCCATAGACGGCAAAAACGCAAGCTGGTCGCACTGCTGGCCTATACCGGCCGCGGCCGTAACGGTAGTTCCAAAGCCGTTAACAAGAGACATTATTACCGAACCTGCCACGGAGGTAATGACCATTTGCATAGAAGCCGGAACGCCTATGGTGAAAAGTTTTTTTATTATTCCCCAGTCTACCGTAAAGTCCCATTCTCTGATATTGAAGAAAGGGTTCTTATGGCTGGCATAATAGTACCCTGCGATAAGGCTTGCGATGCCGGAAAAAATATTCCCTATAGGAGCGCCTATAAGCCCGAACTTTAATACGAGCAAGGGGACGGAGATCAGGTTGAGCACGGCATTAAAGATCAGGATATAAAGAGGTGTTTTAGAGTCTCCCAGGCCTCTCTGTATACCTGAATACCAGTTATAGATAAAATTAAACGAAAGGCCTATCATGACGACTTTGAAGAACGAATTGGCCTGCGGCAGGATATCAGGCGGGCATTTTATCAGGGTAAGGAGTTCCCGGCTGAAAACTATTCCGAGCGTGGAAAGGACGACACAAAGCACGACGCTTACCAAAAAAGAATTGGCAAAGGTTTTTTCCATGTACTTGTAGTCTTTTGCACTGAAGGCCTGTGCTACAATTATATTTGCCGCAATGCTCATTCCGATCAGAATAGAAATAAGAAAGAAAAGAATAGGCATGGAAGTGGCCACAGAGGCAATGGCTTCATGTCCTATAAGCCTCCCGACCCAGATCATGTTCATTATATCTACAGCCATCTGCAGAAAATTACCGAGCAATAGCGGCAGAGCAAAAACTATGAGTTGTTTTGGAATACTCCCCGTAGTAAAATCTTTCAAAGGCACCCTTCTTTCTGCGAACATTATCGTTTCAACAAGATTTTATATTATACTCCAAAAGAATATAAAATAAATATATATTTCAGTACGGCCTCCGGCCTGCATGTGTGAATATTTCAAACCCGGTAATACCGAAAGCTGGGGGAGTTGACAAATAGAAAAAATGCATATATAATTGTATCAATAAGTAAAAAAAGTAAAATAGCAAAAAGGACGAAAATAATGGAAAAACGTTACAAGTCAGCCGATCTCAGCAGATTTTTTGATGTTACTATTGCCACGATCGGTAATTGGATAAAAGACGGGAAGCTTGAAGCTTATGAAACTGTCGGAGGCCATTACAGGTTTAAGGCGGAAGATATCGTTAAGTTTGCCCGGAAAACCGGAATGCCGCTGCCTGAAGAATTGAAGAAAATAGGGTCAAGCTCCACCGCAAAGTACAGGGTTCTGGTTGTGGATGATGAAGTTGAAATTGTAAACGTATTAAAACTTATCCTTAAAGACCTATCCGAAGGGATCGGGGAAAGATTTGGGCTGGAAACGGCCAAGAACGGAATGGAGGCCGGTATAAAACTTGTTGAATTCATGCCTGACCTTGTTATTCTTGACGGGCGGATGCCGGGAATGCATGGTTCGGAGTTCTGTAAGGAAATTAAGAGCCATGAAAGATTCAATCATGTAAAAGTTCTTGCCTATACGGCTTACGAAGAAGAAGCAAAGAAATTTGAAAAAGCCGGAGCTGACAGAATATTGATGAAAGGGGAAAATGGGGATCTGGATGCAATAAGAAGGGCCGTGTGCAAGCTGCTTGGGATAGGAATTTTGAAAGTAAATATAAAGTAATGATCAACTCAATAGCGCGGAATTCTGCCGTTCAGGATGCCGCAAGCTGCAAAGAAAAAAAACCCGAAAAATATTTCGGGTTTTTTTATGGGGCCGATAGGCGTTCCTATTCGGTACTCAAGGGGTGAAACGGAACGCCAGATAGGGAATAGCGTCGGCCCCGTTATATTTGTGTCAACCTTTTAGGATGAAAAATGTCTTTTCTTATCGATAAAAGCTTTCTTTGTTTCATTACTCAATAAGAGCAAGGAACCATAGTTTTTAAGGTTTTCCACCCCTGATATTTTGTTTACGCAACTGTTTACTATTTTAGCAAGAATTGCCTGCTCTTGCAATTAAAAAAATATGGAAAAGCAAAAGGCAAATGCCGGCAAAACAGCTTTGCGTAAATTAAAAAATGCTGAATAACAGAAATTCCTTATGACAGTTATTTAAGTGATTTTGTAGTTGCCCGATTCATCGGGCGCCTTAAAGAGCTCAATAAATTGAGCAACTACAAGAAAAACCACACACTTTTCTCTTCTTGAGGAATTTCTGGCTGAATAAAGATGCAGTTGACAAACGGAACACCCGGATGTAAACTATAAATACAATTTTTCAATAAGGACGGATATGGCCATAAGCTTAAAAGCGTTAGCTTTAATATTGATCTCAGTGCTTTTTATCGCGCTCGGGCAGGTATTTTGGAAACTTGGAACCAACCAGGCGGGGGATATTTCTTTTTCCGCGGGGAATTTGCTCTCTTCCTTCGGCAAGCTCGTAAATAAATGGTTTATTCTCGGCTGCCTGATGCTCCTGGCAAGTTCCGTGATCTGGGTTATCGCCCTCAGTATGGTGGAGCTAAGCGTTGCCTTTCCTTTTCAATCACTGGCGTATGTTTTTATTTTTTTATTCTCTGTTTTTATATTTAAGGAACCTGTTACAGCCCTGAAGATCACCGGGACCATCTTAATAATCATCGGCGTTATTGCTGTAGCCAAAAGCTGATATTAAGACGGGCTGTTATAATTTAAAAAACATTTTCCGTCCCTTTTATACCCGGATGTTCCCGGGTACTTAAAAACCCATAAAAAAGTTATAAAAGTAAGAGGATATTCTTGTAAAAAGCTAGCCTGAAAAAAGCGGGCAGCAGCCGGAACCGGTTATTATGCCCGGAACATTAGTTTATCTTTGATATTAATGGAATTAAATGCTATAAATAAGGGCGTAAATAATATTCGGGAGGAGCTGCAATGGCGAAATTTCCAAGAACAAATATCGGGAGCCAATCCGTTTCCAGGATGGTCATAGGCACGAACTGGTTCCTGGGCTGGAGCCATGCTACAGAAGCCAAGGATCGCTATATTAAAGAAAATGTCGCGGAAAGAAAAAAAATTGCGGATATTCTTGAGGTATTTTTCAAAGCGGGTATTGATACGGTGCTGGGGCAGATAACCTGCTCTCCTCTTTCTGAAGCCATAAAAGAAGCGGAAGACCGTACGGGTGTAAAAGCTGTTATTATAACTACTCCTTTACTGACTATCTCTCCTGCTGTTCCGCTGAACGGCTTTGATATGGATGAGGCTAACAAAGTGCTGGACGCCCACGCAAAACTTGGGGCAAAAATATGCATGCCGCACGCTTTCACAACGGACGCGGTAGTGGACAAATGCACGCGGACGATACGCAAGATGGATACCATATGTAAAATGATCCGTGACCGCAACATGATACCGGGTTTGAGCACGCATATGCCGGAAACAATTATTTTTGCCGATGAGTCCGGCCTGGATGTGGAAACTTATATTTCCATATATAACGCGGCGGGTTTTCTTATGCAGGTAGAATGCGATTGGACTGCAAAAATGATAAATAACGCCAAGAAGCCGGTTTTGACCATCAAACCCATGGCCGCCGGCATGTTAAGGCCGTTCCAGGGGCTTAATTTTGTATGGAATACCATCAGGGAGCGCGATATGGTCGCTCTGGGTACGATGTCGCCGGAGGAAGCTGCGGAATGTATAGAGATGTCGCTTAGTATCCTGGAACACCGGCCGTCCGGGGTGAAATTACAGGAGACCAGGTCCAAGGCCTCGCTTAAGAGCAGGGAAAGCAAATAACAATTTTGAAAAACATCCTGAAGATAAGGGAGAAATGTGTTAAAGGATAAAATAAAAGTTCTGGATTGCACGATCAGAGACGGCGGGCTTATGAATGATCATAAGTTTAGCCTGAGATTTGTCAGAGAGGTCTATAAAGCGCTTTCGGAAGCCAATATTGATTATATGGAAATCGGCTACAAAAGTTCAAAGAAACTCTTCTCTCCTGAGGAATTCGGCCCCTGGAAATTCTGCGCGGACAGCGATATTCTAAAAGTGATCGAAGGCATAAGTTCCAAAACAAAAATAGCCGTTATGATGGATGTGGACCGGGTGGACGCGGGTGAGGTGAGTTCCAAAAAAGAAAGCCCTGTTTCCATGATAAGGGTTGCAACTTACATCAAAGATATTGACAAGGCAATAGAGCTTTGCAATGAGATGGCGGACAAAGGTTATGAAACTGCGGTTAATATTATGGCGGTATCGAAAGCGGCTGACGGTCAATTAAATGAAGTACTTGCCCGGCTGGAAAAAAAATGTGCGGCAGATGTTATTTTTATCTCTGACAGCAATGGCTCCTTATACCAGGAGTCCATCGAGCACCTGTTTAAAAAAGCTAAAAGCTGTATAAAAAGCAAGAAAATAGGCATTCATGCCCACAATAACCAGCAACTGGCATTTTCAAATACCCTTGAAGCGGTAAGGCATGGCGCAAATTTTCTTGACTGCACTATCTATGGGCTTGGAAGAGCCGCGGGAAATTGTCCGACGGAATTAATACTTGGATTTTTAAAGGACCCCAAATATGATATCCGGCCTATCCTGGATGTGATCTCAAGAGAATTCATTCCCCTGAGAAAAGAACTTGAATGGGGTTATATTATTCCTTATGCTATCGCAGGGATGCTTGATGAACATCCCCGGGCGGCTATGGCTTTAAGGGACAGTGCTCAAAAAGAGAACTACAGGGAGTTCTACGAAAGCCTGACCGGTGTTAAAAAAAAGAACTGATACTGCAGGAAAGAGTACAATTCCGGACTTAATATTTAAAGGTAAGATCCCGCCGGTACTTCCGTAAAATTATCCAGCAAAAGGCGGAACGTGAAACGGCTTTTGAGTGGCAAAGCAGTTGTAAAAATGCTAATATATTGTCAAAAGAATTCTTAAAAGGAGAATAGAGATGGCAGAGGAATATTCCACAGAAGGGACACATTTAATAGCCGATCTTTATGATTGCGAGAGCGTTGCTTTGCTGGATAATGAAGAGGATCTGAGGACTCTTATTGCCGCCGCGATAAAGGCCTCCAAAGCGCACATGGTCAGCATGAATTCACATAAATATAAACCCCAGGGAGTTACAGTGACCGCGATTATTGAGGAAAGTGATGCTTCTATTCACACTTATCCTGAAAGTAAATATGCCACGGTAAATTTTTATACCTGCGGCACGCAGACAATTCCCGCAAAAGGCCTGGAGCTTATAGTAAATAATCTTAAACCCAAAAAGGTGGAATCTTACGAAATAAAGAGAGGCAACAAAAAGGATATGATCATCTCGCAGATCCCGACCAAGAGGAAGGCCAAGCCTTTCGGGTATTCTCTGCTTCTGGACCTTTATGACTGCCATCCCAAAAAACCTTTTACCGATCTTGACACGGCTTACAATTTTCTTGAGACCCTGCCCGGGAAAATAAATATGGAAAAGCAGGCGCCGCCGTTTATTTTCAGAAGTGACAGCTGCAAGTACCCGGAACTGGCCGGTTTTTCCGGCTGGGTCCCGCTTATTGAGAGCGGTATTCAATTCCACACTATAGACCCCAAAAAATTTGTTACGGTGGATGTTTACTCCTGCAAAGAGTTTTCCCCGGAAACCGTTATCAAGGAAATAAAAAAAATATATAACCCGAAAGATATTGATGACCAGTTCCTTTACCGGGGAGTGGATCTCTAACAAAGTTAAAATCTGGAGCTGCTTGTGGGTTTAGAGGGAAAGAACGTAATTGTTACCGGCGGGGTTTTTGGTATAGGCAGTGTTATTGTTGATAGTTTCGTAAAAGCCGGGGCGCATGTAATAATAGCCGATCTCGAAAAAACCGCGGGCATAAAATATGCAAAAAAGCTGCGGGGAGCCGTGGAATTTTTCCGGGTGGACCTGGGAAAAGAAGCGGGCATAAAAGCATTTATAAGATCAGCCGTCTCCAGGCACAAGAAAATAGACATCCTGATAAATAATGCGGGAATAGGCGGCTGGCAAAATATAGAAAAAAGAAGAACGTCCGAATGGCAGAGAATTATTGCTGTTAACCTTACCGGCCCTTACCTTTGCGTAAAGTACGCGCTGCCCTATATGCCGGAAGGGAGCGTGATAATAAATATCTCTTCCACCCGGGCTTTGATGTCGGAAAAAAATACAGAACCCTACTCGGCTTCCAAAGGCGGCTTGCTTGCGCTTACACATGCTCTGGCGGTCAGCCTGTCTGAAAATAAAATAAGAGTAAATGCCATAAGTCCCGGCTGGATAGATACCTCCGCTTTCGGAAAAAAGGGACACGCGGCGCAGGTAAAACTTAAGAAAAGCGACCTTCTGCAGCATCCTGCCGGAAGAGTCGGTACACCCTCGGATGTTTCAGAGGCCTGCCTTTTCCTTGCCGATAATGAAAGAGCCGGTTTTATTACCGGTCAAAATCTGGTAATTGACGGCGGAATGACAAAAAAAATGATCTACAGCTGAAATAAAGTCTGTAAGGTCCATAAAGTTTTTAAGGTTTGTAAGGCCTAAGATCATTGATAATATTATTTATGACGTTATGACAAAGAAAACCCCGGGCGTTAGCCCGTGGGATGAATTTGGCATGAATAATTGAAAAACTTCATATCGTCGAAACTCCGTGCGTAAGCTCGGAGAGTTTCATAAAAATCCCGGCATAATAATTTTTAAACATGAAGTATAAGGTGGATATTAGAATTGTGTAAGACTTTATGAAACTTGCAAATCTTATGAACAATGATCGAGATTTCCGGTAAAATAATAACATGAGGAAAACTTGGAATCAAAAAACGACGAAGTTGATATAGTTATTGCATCTGATATTACTTCCATTCTAAAAATAGAAACTCTTGCCAGAGATATCTGGTCAGAACATTATACGGCTATCCTTCCCCCAGGCCAGGTAGAATACATGCTTTCCAAAATGCAGTCGGCCGCTGCGATAAAAAAACAAATAGAGGATGGATATATGTATTACCTTGTTATTGACAGGGAGACAAGGGAAATAGGTTATCTGGCTTTTATCAAAAAAGAAAATGATTTTTTGCTCAGCAAAGTTTATCTTAAAAAGGAATATCGCGGAAAAGGGTATGGAAGGCAGGCAATTGAGTTTGTTACACATGTGGCAAAACTGAATAAGGCGGGGAAGGTAACGCTTTATGTTAACAAAAATAATACAGGTGCGATAGCAGCCTATAAAAAGTACGGATTTAAAATAATAAGGGCGCTCGTTACGGACATAGGCGGCGGCTATGTTATGGATGATCTTATAATGGAAAAGGCCGTTGATGGCTAAGAATACGAAAAAACACTGGTATGTCTATATTGTCAGATGCGCAGATAAGACTCTGTATACCGGTATTGCAAAAGATGTTGCAAAAAGGATCAAGGCGCATAATGAACAAAAAGGCGCGAAATATACCGGAACCCGTACCCCGGTAAAACTTGTCTATCAAGGAACAGCAAAAGACCGTTCCGCGGCAACCAAACGGGAAATGCAAATAAAAAAACTTACCAGAAAAGAAAAACTCATACTTATTAAAATGAAAAGGAGGAAAATAAAATGAAAAAGGTATTGCTGGTCCTGGCGGTATTGTTCATATGTCTTATAGGCATCTACTTTTTCCTCGGGGACAACTACGGGAAACTCTATGAGCAGTATAAAGGGCTTTTGGAACCTTGTATCTCGGAGCATACCGACCAGAAAATGCTTGAATACAAAGGCATGGGAGACCCCAATAAGACCGCAATGAAAGCGTTTTCCACGCTCTTCAAAACCTACTACAGCTTGAAAGATGTTGATAAGCTTGGATATGTCGCCCCCAGGGCCAGGTGGCCGGAAACCGACATTTCTAAAAAAAATGAATGGGTGGGGCTCTACGGTGTCTCTGTAGCTGATACCGTTAATGAACTTCCGGCCGGAACAGACCCGAATGTGAAACTTGTTACCTGGATGTACGGTAAGGTTGCGGAAATACTCCATGTCGGGCCGTATTCCGAAGAAGCTCCGGCGATAGAAAAACTCAAAACCTTTATTGCCTCCGGCGGCTACAAAATAGCCGGCGCCCACGAAGAAGAATACCTGAGAGGCCCGGGAATGTTCGGCCCCGGCAACACAAAAAAATACCTGACTATAATCCGTTATCAAGTGGCGAAAGCGGAGGCGGGAACCAAGAAAAAATAGGGGAAAAAGAGATAGTTCACTCTTTGGATCAAAAGGGTAGTATGGTACAAATTTATTATTATGATGCATTTGGTAAGTCAAATAACTATAACCCTAGAAATTCAAACACTCATCGTGTTATATTATTCCTATGAAACTACCTGAACGTATTCACACAAGACGCTTGGTTTTACGGCCGGCAAGCATCGCGGATGCTCATAAAATCTATGAGTATGCCGCAGATCCCAAGATTAGTAAATATATGATCTGGAAGCCACATAAGAATATTGAATCTGTTAGAGTCTATATCAAAGGTGCCCTTGCGCGGCGAAAAGCCGGAACGGAATACACTTATGTCATCGAACATGAGGTTTCCGGAGAGCTTATGGGTTCCATCTCGGCCCGGATAAGCGGTCATAAGTCGGACATAGGGTATGTTTTAGCACGGAAATACTGGGGGAGCGGTTATGCGACAGAAGCAACGAAGGCTCTTATCAAAGTTTTAATGAAAAACAAGTCACTGTACAGGATTTGGGCAACTTGTGACGTTGCAAACAAAGCATCAGCCCGGGTTTTACAGAAATCAGGCATGAAATTGGAAGGGACTCTCAAAAGATGGATGATAAGGAACGTCTCCAAGAAGCCAAGAGACACTTTTTGCTACTCAAAAACCAGATGATAGAAAGAGTGACATCTGTCCTTCTTATATTAATAATAAAGCCGGCTATAATCATCTGGAAAAAAACCTGCCTTATAGGTATAATACTCTCAGATATGCAGAGGGAGAAAAAATATGAAAAATAAAGCTGTAGTTCTTCTTGGCGCATAATATCTTCCGCAGAAAAGACATTTTTTGATCATATTGCTAGACCTCCTTTAGATTTTGGTTTTTATTGGTTTTTATTAGACATTGTTTTTTCTCTCGGGTTTTGCTATAATATCATCGAGGTGATAATATGAGCAAACTGGCTACTATCGAAATACCTATAGAACTTGTTAGGAAGATGGACAAGGCCGCAAAGACCATAGAAAATTTTACTGATGAATTTGAAGATTATATTTTAGCTAAAGATAAAAAATTCATTGATAAAATGCATAAAGCAAGGAAAGAGCATATATCCGGTCATGTAAAATCTTTCAATGTTTTAAAACAGAGATATGTATAAGGTTGAGTACACACCTACTTTTGAAAAAGACATTGATGCCCTTGATAAAAGTATTGTAAAAAGAATCATCACGAAAATTGAATGGATACAGCAACACCCTGAAACATTAAGATTCCCGCTAAAATATATGCCGCAAGAACTTAAGAATCTGCATAAATACCGTGTTGGGGATTATCGTATTTTGCTTTGGATAAACCACAATCAAAAAGTAATAACCTTATATGGTGTGGAACACAGAAGATCTGTTTATAAAGATTTATAAAAAATCCACACCTAAGTCAAGTTCTTCGTTCCAGGGGTCGCAATGGCAATTTGCGAAACATCAGAAAAAATAAACTCATTTCAAACATCAAATTTCCCCGAATTTTACTATTTACGAATCTGGAGTTAAGGTAGACTTCAAAATACTTAAGACGGGATTTATGGTGGTCTTTCATAGAACAGAACTGAAAGAAGGTACCCAGAAAAGGCCCTGTCTCTTTTGTGTTAATAATAAAGCCGGCTATAATCATCTGGAAAAAAACCTGCCTTATAGGTATAATACTCTCAGCTATGCAGAGGGAGAAAAAATATGAAAAATAAAGCGATAGTTCTTCTTATTGGTTTTGCTGTTATTGCTTTTCTTTTTGCCTTCCTGTTAAAAAAACCGGCCGAAGAAACATATACCCTGAAAAGAACTGATATTGACTACAAGATACTCGCCAGCTGCACAGTAAGTTTTCCCGAGCCCTATGAAATGGCGGCAAAGGTAGAGGGAGATGTAAAAAGCATACCGGTTGCCGAAGGCCAGCAGGTTAAAAAAGGCGATTTGCTTATCCAGGTTGATGATTTCAAGGAAAAGCAGAATCTTACTATTGCAATGAATAATTATGAAAATGCAAAACTTAAGCTTAAAAATTCCAGGGAAGAAACATATCCGAGAATAAAAGAGCAGTTAAACGACGATACTGCGGGTTTGACCGACGCGAAAAACCAGTATGAACGCATTAAGATACTTTTTAACGGCGGGTCCGTCTCAAAAGCGGAACTGGAAAACGCCAAAACAAAATATGATACTGCCCAGGCAAGATTTAACCAGACAAAACTTCAACTCGATTCCTATTCCAAAAGCGGCGCGGCCGCGGAACTTATTAATCAGCTGAATATCCTTAACGCGCAGGTGGAACTTGCCAGGCGGGCGGTAAGCGAAAAACAGTTTATCTCGCCGTATGACTGTACAATAATTAAAATAGATATTAAAGAGGGCGAAACGGTCGCGGCCGGAAAAAAAGCAATTACCATACTGGAAAAAAAGCCCTGGATCGTTGAAACCAATGTTGACCAGAAAGAAGTAAGTTTTCTGGAGACAGGACTGCCCTGCTTTATAATGTTCGACGCGTATCCGACCGAGAAGGTAAAAGCGAATATCAGCCTGGTCTGTTCCACTATAGACGGCGCCAAGGGCACCTGTAATCTTAAACTCCAGATAAAAGAAAATAAATCCTTCATCAAGCACGGTATGACGGGTAATGCCGAAATAGCTGGAAAAAGAATGGAAAATATAAATATAAATGTCCTGGCGCTCCCTTCGAAATACATAGTGCGCGAAAAAACAGGTAATTTTGTCCTGGTGCAAGTGAACAAAAAAACAGAAAAAGTCCCGGTGGAATTCAATACGATAGGTGAAAAGTGGGTAAGCGTTAAGAATATTCCTGAAGGTTCAAGGATAATGCTTCCTAAATGAAAAACAACAAGAATCAATATGAATTGATGGTAGCTCTCAAGTTCCTCTTCAAAGGCAGGGGTCAGACCTTTCTTATTGTCCTCGGGATCGCCGTGGGTGTCGCGGTCCAGTTCTTCCTTTCTTCTCTTATCGGGGGATTGCAGATAAGCCTGATAGACCGTACCGTCGGAGCTGCTCCGCATATTAACATTCTGCCCGCGGACAGGATAGCAAAACCTGTAAGCACTATGGCCGGTATCAGTGATAACAAAAAAGTTCTCTACGAAGAAAGGACCGAAATCTACTCCTGGCAGCAATATGTCAACGACCTGAAAAAAGATAAGAGGATACTTTTCGCCGCGCCTGCGGCCAATGGCTCGGGTTTTATAGAAAGGGGTGGGTCCGTTGTTCCGGTCCTTGTCAAGGGGTTGACCGCTCCGGACGGCCTTGATATCTACAAGATCAGAAAAAACATCATAGCCGGTATTCCCGGGCTCTCCTCCGATTCTGCCCTCCTGGGTAAAGGCCTTGCCGACAGGCTTACCCTGGGAATTGGCGACAAATTCTTCTTAAGGAATAATAAAGGGGATCAGGTCTTCCTGCGGGTAGGCGGTATCTTTGACCTCGGGTCTTCCGCAGGGAATGAACTGGTAGTTATTTCAATAGATATGGTGCGGAGTTTTTTTGGCATTGAAGGCGTTTCCGCTATAGAGGTGCAGGTCAAGGATGTCTTTTCAGCGGAAAAGATCTCAAAAGAATACGGCCGGCAGTACGAACGGGTAAAACTCGAGTCATGGCAGGAGAAGAACCGGGAACTGCTTACCGCGCTGAGTTCCCAGAGTTCCTCTTCCGACACCATACAATTCTTTGTGATAATCAGCATATCTTTAGGTATTGCTAGCGTCCTGGGTATTGCCGCGATACAGAAACAGCGCCAGCTCGGGATACTTAAAGCCATGGGGACTACCGATAGGAGCGCCTCAAAAATATTTATAATTCAGGGCTTCCTGCTCGGAAGCGCGGGTTCTATCCTCGGGGTATGTTTCGGGCTGCTCCTGGCCTACGGTTTTATCAAAGGCACAGGCGTGAACTTCGGTTTTGAGATAAATGCCCGGACGCTTTTTACTCCGATAATCCTTGCCATGCTGGCTTCAGTCCTTGCCTCCACCATTCCGGCTAGAAGGGCGGCTAAGCTCTCGCCCATTGAGGTTATCAGAAATGGCGGATAAGATCTTAATAACCCATAAATTAAATAAAACTTATACGGGGAAGATAGACACCCCTGTGTTATTTGACATAAATATCGAAATAGAGAGAGGCAGTTTTACCGCCTTGATAGGCCCGTCCGGTTCTGGCAAAAGCACCCTGCTTAATTGTTTGGGCTTGCTGGATCCCCAAACCTCCGGGGAGATCAATTTTGACGGCAAAAGCATTATTTCTCAAAATGTCAACGAACTCGCTGATTTCAGGAATGCGAACATCGGTTTTATTTTTCAGTTCCATTACCTACTCCCGGAATTTACCGCCTTTGAGAATATACTTCTGCCTTGCTGGATACGGAACGGAAAGCCGGCTTTGGAGCTGGAAAAGGAAGCTCTCCGTATCATGGAACGCATAGGCGTGGAAAAATTAAAGAATAAATACACTTACGAACTGTCGGGAGGCCAGCAGCAGCGTATTTCCATTGCCCGGGCGCTTATTAACAAACCTAAACTTATTTTTGCCGATGAGCCGACCGGTAACCTGGACCGGGAGAGCGGGGTTGCCGTGCTTGAACTTATGGCTGAGCTTAATCACGAAAATAATATAACCATGGTGATGGTGACGCATGACCGGGATGTGGCCTTAAAAGCCGACCATATATACGAACTGGTTGACGGCAGGATATGTAAATTTATTGATGTCAAGAAAACCGGCAAGATACAGGCCGCAAAAGAAATTGAAGAACGCACCTGCACTGTGGAAAAATAACTTACGGAATTTCGAAAGGAGCTGCCGGTCACGCCTGAGGAAAATATTCTTTGTATTTTGTTTCGATCAAGTTTTTATGCTGCGTTTCTTCCTTTATTATCTGCTTTATAAAATCATTGTATTCCTTATTATCGGTTATCAGGTAATCCATGTATTCGGCTTCCAGCAGGGAAATTTCCAGGCCACGCGCTATAATTAAGGTCTCCGCTTTTGAAAGGAGCTTTTCGTTTGCATCACTTACATAAAGTTTTATATTTTCCAGGATAAGCATTGCTGCTTTATGGCTGAAAGCTTTGCCTATTTTATATTCTAGCTGGTTTTCGGCAATAAGCATAATTATTCTTTTAATATTGTCGGCATGGGTAACTTCTTCAGCTGAAGTTTTTTTCCAGAAAGAGTTTTCTTCAGGGAACTGGGCGGCAAAAATTGAATACAGGCGGGAGATTTCCATCTCAATGGCATAGATGACGCGAAAAGTTTCTAAAACTGCTTTTCTATTATATCCGGCTCCCGGCTCCATGCCTTGATTATAATATGTTTTAAATAGTTACGCAACATTTATGTTGAGTTTGGCAGGTTATTACTGTATCATCAATAAGAGATAAAGAAAATCCCGCAAAAATCCAACAGGCCTTTAGATTTAATCACGGGATACAACAATCAGAGAGGAGCATATGGAAAATTTAAAATTCACAGAACTGAAAATATCGGGCGATATATTGAAAGCCATATCGGATATGGGTTTTGAAGAAACTACTCCGATACAAACCTCGACAATACCGCCCCTGCTTGAGGGCAAGGACGTGAACGGGCAGGCCCAGACAGGCACAGGAAAGACCCTGGCTTTTGGCATTCCTATCCTTGAAAAAATAGACGCGAAGAAAAAAGAAATACAGGCCCTGATCATGTGTCCGACCCGGGAACTTGCGATACAGGTGGCGGAAGAAATGAAGCGGCTTATAAAATATAAAAGAGGTATCTTTACTCTCCCTGTATATGGCGGGCAGCCTATCGGCAGGCAGCTGGCAGCTCTCCAGCGGGGGGTCCAGGTCGTTATCGGAACCCCGGGCAGGATAATAGATCATATCAACAGGGGATCTATCCGTTTTGACAAGGTAAAAATGGTGGTGCTGGATGAAGCCGACAGGATGCTGGATATGGGTTTTGTAGATGATATCACCGAAATACTCAAGAAGGTACCCAAGGAAAGGCAGACCATGTTCTTCTCCGCCACTATGCCAAAAGCATTTTTGGACCTTACTAGAAAATTCCAGAAAGACCCTGTCCATATCAGGGTCGCGCACGAGACCTTGACCGTACCGGCCATAGAACAGTTCTATGTCGATGTAAGGTCCAGCGGAAAACTCGATGTACTTGCCAATCTTATAGATTTTAATAATATTAAGCTTTCTCTGGTTTTTTGCAATACGAAACGCCAGGTTGATGATATTGTGGACGCGCTTCAAGCCCGGGGCTATGCGGTTGAAGGTTTGCACGGGGACCTGAAACAAGCTTCAAGGGACCGGGTCATGGGGAAATTCAGGCGTGGTGCCATAGAAATTCTTGTGGCTACGGATGTCGCGGCGCGCGGCCTTGATATAGAAAATGTGGAAGCGGTCTTCAATTTCGATGTTCCCCAGGACGAGGATGCCTATGTGCACAGGATAGGGCGTACAGGCAGGGCGGGAAAAACCGGCAAAGCGTATACTTTTGTAGTAGGTAATGAGATCTATAAATTAAAAGATATTCAGCGTTATGCCAAGACCAAAATAAATCGCGCAAAGATCCCCTCAACGCGCGACCTGGAAGACATAAGAAGGAATCAGATTATAGAAAGAGTAAAGAAAACTATAGATGAAGGCAAGCTGGACCACTATATGGATCTTGCCGAAACCATTGTCAGTGATGATTACGCGGCCATGGATATAGCCGCCGCGCTGTTAAAGCTGATGACTGCCGGCGCCCCGGAGAAAGAGGATGTGGACGAAGATGATCTGAATAATACCGGCGCGGTCCCCGGACGGGTAAGACTATTCATTAATATAGGCAAAGAAAACGGCTTGCTGGCTCCTGATTTTGTAAAATTTATCGAGAAAGAAGGAGGGATTTCAGCAGGGGAGATATTCCGGGTCAGCCTGCATGACCGGTTCTCCTTTTTTGAGGTACCGTTGGAAAAAGCGCGGGAAGTAATAAAAAAGATCAAGGGAAAAGAATTAAAGGGTATAAGAATATTTATTTCGCCGGCAATGAAACGTTAAAGCAAGTTTTGAGTTCCTGGTAATCCTTTGAAAAATGCCATTTCAGGGGTAGGGTTAATTTTCAGAAAATACAAATTTTGTTTTCTTGAAAACATTTAAGCAGGCCTTTGCGACATTGGGATCATAAAGTTTATTCTTATTTTTTTGTATTTCTTTCAGGGCTTCCTTCAGGCCTTTCGAAGGCCTGTAGGGCCTGTGCGAAGACATAGCTTCCACAACATCGGCCACCATCAGTATCCTGGCTTCCATAAGTATCCTGTTGGGCCTTAACCTGCCTGGATAACCTTCTCCGTCCATACGCTCGTGATGCTGGAGTACTGCCTCCGCTACAGGGTAGGGAAAGTCCATCTCTTTTAATATTTCATAGCCGACGGATGGGTGGATCTTGATAATATTCATTTCAGATTCGCTTATTTTCCCGGGCTTGCTCAGGATCTCAATAGGAACGTTAATTTTTCCTATATCATGCATCACGCCTGCCATTCTGATCTTTTCAACCGTATCTTCATTAAGCCCCAGCTCTCTGGCGATGGCGCAGGCAAGTTCAGCCACCCGGATCTGATGGCCGGCTGTATAAGGATCCCGCATTTCAACCAGCCGGGCAATGACCCGCATCGCGTCATCCATATTTTTTTTCAACTTGGAAAAACTGTGGTGGAGCGCGTTTTCTATCTGCCGCTGACGAGTCACATCTATCATTGTGGTCCTGACACTTACAACCTCGTGATTCCGGTCATATTCCAGTACATCTTCCACGGAGACAAATATTTTCGCGCCTCCGTTCCTAATATAGATACGATTATCTGATTTAGCGGTCTCCCTACCTGAGATCTTTCTGAGGAACCGGAGACGTGCTTCTTCTCTCTGTGAGGGTTCAATAAACTTAAAGATAGGCTTACCTAGCATGTCTTTAAGAGAGTAGCCCAGCATTTTTAATTCTGTTTCATTGACGCTGGTAATAATACCTTCCGGACTTAAAGTATGATAGGCGACCGGAGCATTATTCCAAAGTTCTTTATATTTTGTCTCGCTCGCGATCAGTTGTTCTTCGTCCGCCTTGTCTTTAGTAATGTTTTTAACATATTCGATTGCTCCCTCGATTTTTCCGGTCTTTTGGTTTTTTAAAGGATAGGCGAAAAGATCCAGCCAGCCTTCTTGTCCTGATTTGCCCATTTTTTGAACAATTTGATGACAGGTTTTACCGGTTTTCAGGGTCTTTTTTGTCGGGCAAAAGATGCAGGGAGTTTCCCTGAAATGATAGGCCCTAAAGCATTTTTTTCCTATAAGGGGCAAGGAATCCGGGTACCATTTTTCCATTACTTTATTAACCTTGATAATATTCATATGTTTATCCAGCACGCATATTCCGTCCTGAATGCTGTTAAAGACATTTTCCAGAAAGTCCTCGGTTTGCCGGAGCTTGTTCAGAGTTGTCTTTTCAAAGGTTATATTATTGGAAATATTTATAATGAGCTCGAGCTCTTTCTTCCGGTTCAAGACCGGGATCCTTTTTGCTTCATAATAGAGCGTCAGTTTTTTACCGGCGGCAGAGGAATCAATAGTGTTGAAGGGCTTTTTTGTTTTAACGATCTTATTGTAATAGCCCTGTATTTTTGGAAAGGCTTTTCGGTATTCGGGATTTTCCTTCAGGAAATAATCCCCGGCCTTAAGCGGCGGTAACCCCAGCTGTTTCATTGTTCTTGAAAAATAATCATTGGCAAAAGCCAGTTTAATTTCCGGGGTAAGGACGAGTATGGAGGAGTCCACGGCATTAAGGATCCTCTTATGCAGGGCATCGGAAGAACGGATCCGGTCAAAAGCCATTGCTTTTTGAATAAGATAGTATATCCCCATGGTGTAGAGCCGCAGAACAGAAAGTGTATAGGCATCCGGTTTATTTTCACAAAAATTAGAAATAACACCGGCAATGCCGGCAGGATCTTTTGTTTTGCTTCTGATAGGAATTGAAATTTTCCAGCAGTTCTTTTTTACCTTACCTTTGATTGTTTTTGCGGGAATTTTTTGGATCCGCAGAACATCCTTACCGTCAAAAAGATTTTGGCTTTTTTTGCCTGCTTTGTTGTTGTAGTCTAAGAATGAAAGCTTGTTTTTATTGCGGCTGCCGGAAAGGGAAATTTCCATATTATCAAGGCCGAGGCGGTTTTTTGCAAAAAAGACAGCTTTCCGGCAGATCACCTTAAGCTCGGTTTCCGCGGAGAGCCGGCTTAATATTTCTATAATACTGCTTAAATGCGAAATATATTTTTTTTGAATAATTTTTGCTTCGCCGTAACTCAAGGCCCTGGGATTTGCCGGAGTGTTTTTCATCTATCTAGGTGCTCCATATTTGATTAGTATAAGCAAAAGTCAGGTTTTTGTCAACGAGTTTTCTTGGAAAAACAATATTATTGATTGGCAACCGGTATAAAGGTATAATCAGAATATATGGAAGATGAAAAAATACCCGGAAATATCAGAGAAAAAATAAAAAAAGAATTGCGTCATGGCAAAATACTGCTAACTTTAAACACGGATATAAAATATGACGGTTCTTTTGGCGAAGAATGGCTTATTGTGACAGACAAAAATATGCTGGTTTTTTCAGGTACCGGGCAGGTCTTGCACTCTGTAAGATTAAAGGAGGTCAAAGAGGTTGAGATAGTTGATCTGGTCGGCAGCAGCGCCTTAGAAGTCAATATGGGTAAATTCATCTACCGCATTATCCTTTATTCAAATGCCAAGAACTCGGAATTTTATCAGGCGGTAGAGGATATAGGTAATATCTTAAAGGGACGTGAGGTTGCAACCAAAGGCAGGCTCAAACCAAAAGCGGTTTGTGAGATCTGTAACCAGCCCATACCCGAAGACCTTGGAAAGTGTCCGAAATGCACCGATAAAACCAAGACACTTCTTCGGATAATGAGTTTTGCCAAACCATATAGTTTTACCATTGTCATGATAATCCTGGTTATGGCGGTCGGGTCACTGTTCGGCCTGGTCGCGCCGTATCTTACCAAACTGATCATAGATGATATCTTAAAGCCGGATGCAGTCGTAAAAAGGTTTACGAAATCGGAGTGGTTGTTTCTGGCTTCTCTGGCCCTGTTTCTTTCCTACGCGGCCCAGCAGCTTTTCAGCGGCTTTTTCCTGGAAAGGCTTTCCGGGTCTCTGGGGTACAAGACCGTCTATGACGTACGTGCCGCGGTTTATGAAAAACTCCAGGAACTCTCGATGTCGTATTTTGATAAGAACCAGACGGGGGCCATCCTCTCCAGGGTCAATCAGGACACCGGTGAACTCCAGAGGTTCCTGGTGGATTTTATCCCGATAACGCTTGAAGGCGTTATTATGTTCTTTGGCGTCGGCGCGCTCCTGATCTTTATAAGCTGGGAACTGACCCTTTATATCCTGATACCTATAGTTCCGACCGTAATATTTTTAAAGTGGATCTTCCCCAAGGTCCGTACCTACTTTCACAGGTTTTACCATAAAAGGGCGATGCTCTCCGTACTTGTGAACGATTCGGTTTCCGGTATACGGGTGATAAAGGCGTTTGGCCAGGAAAAGGTTGAAATAGAGAAATTTAAAAAAAGAAGCGGGGAATACAGGGATGCCGGTATTGAGATGAACAGCCAGTGGGGTATTTACCATCCGATACTCCATTTATTCATTATCTTTGGGTCCGTCCTGGTCTGGTATATAGGCGGTGATTTTATTTTAAAAAATAGAATGTCTGTCGGAGATATTGTGGCGTATACCGGTTACCTCGCCATGTTCTATAATCCCATACGGACCCTGACCCGCATGGTCGAGATGATCTCCAACTCACTGTCCGCAGCAGAAAGGGTATTTGACATAGTTGATACCGAACCGGAGATAAAGGATACCGGGTTACCGAAAGAGGTAAAAGAGCTCCGGGGCGGAATAGAATTTGACAATGTATCCTTCGGTTACAATAAATACAAGCCGGTGATCAAACGCATGACCCTTGAGATCAAGCCGAATGAAATGATCGGACTTGTGGGGAGAAGCGGCGCGGGAAAAAGCACAATGGTTAATCTTATCTGCCGCCTTTATGACGTGAACAAGGGCGAGATACGTATTGACGGGGAAGAGATCAAAAACATAAAACTTGCCGACTTGAGAAGCCAGATTGGGATAGTTCTGCAGGAGACCTTTTTGTTCAACGGGACCATCTACGAGAATATTGCCTACGCTAAGCCCGGCTCCACCAGGGAAGAAGTTATCGAGGCCTCGATCGCGGCCAACGCGCATGAATTTATCTTAAAAAAACCCGATGGCTATGATACCGATGTGGGGGAAAGGGGAAACAACCTTTCCGGCGGCGAAAAGCAGATGGTGTCCATAGCCAGAGCGATACTCCGGAACCCCAGAGTGCTGATCCTTGATGAAGCTACCTCCTCGGTAGATGTGCAAACTGAAAAAAAGATACAAGATGCCCTTGAAAAACTTACAAAAAACAGGACCACCATAGCGATAGCCCACCGGCTTTCAACTTTAAGGAACTGTAACCGGCTGATAGTTATCAAGGACGGTAAGATAGTTGAGATGGGGACGCATAAAGAATTGATGGCAAAGAAAGGCCTCTTTAGCAGGTTAATAATCATGCAGAAGGAATTTTCCGAGCAGGCTTCGAAAATGAAGGCGGTTTAAAGGACAACAAATATGACCCTACTGGATCCCAAAAAAATAAAAATAGAGAAAGATCAGAAAAATTTACTGACTTTGAGCACGCAAAATGGGAAAACCTACAGAAAGGTAAATTTCCTATTACTCTTTCCTTTCACGGACCTTGAGAATTATGTGTCCGCGGTAATAAGAAAAGGTTCCGAGTATGCGGAAATAGGAATAATAAAACATCTTAAAGACCTGCCCAAAGATATGGGCCGCTATGTCAGGGAAGACCTGAAATTAAGGTACTTTGTTCCGGAAATAAGAGATATCAAAAGTATTACGACCAGGTACTGGTTCCACAAATTTGATGTTTACACTGACAGGGGAGAAAAAATATTCTATCTCAGGAATGTCCGGGAAAACGTAAGGTTCAAGGCTGATAGCAGTATCGTAATAACCGATATGGAAAAGTGCAGATATAAGATCCCGAACTACACCCGGCTGTCGCCGAAAGCCCTTGCGGAACTTGACAGAATTCTCCTGTGATATTGTAAATATTTTTCCGGCCCCGCAAAATCACTTTTTAAGATAAACTATGAATATTCCTGCAAGTCCCAGGATGATCCCCGCCCAGCCCAGAGGTTTAATTTTTTCTTTGAATACTGCCAGGGAGAGGATAAGGCCCAGGATTATCGGGCCCGAGAGAGTTACGGTAAAAACCACGCTGGAAGGAAGGGATCTTAACGCGGAAATAGTGCAGAAAACTCCCGCAATACTGCCGAGCGCGGCAATAATCCCGTAAGGCAGGGATTTTTTTGAAAAAGACCTTGTTTTCAGGTAAACCGGGAGAAGTACCAGTATCCCCGCCAAATAAGACAGGAAAAGATAAACCACCGTGCTCTCTTTATAAAAAGCCACGAGTTTTTGCCCTATCCTCGGCCCGCCGCTTAAGAAAAAAGAGAGCAGTATCAGCACAAACCACTTGAACGCGGAGGAGTTGAACCCGGAAAATGATTCATTTGAATAGGAAATGAGGAAGATCGCCAGCAGGGTAAGAAGGATCCCCGTTTCCGCCATACCGTTTATCGGCTCTCCCAGCAAGAAAATGGAAAAGATTATTGGAAGAATAAAAGAGGTCCTGTAAATTGTATTTGAAAAACCAAAATGACCGAGCCTGATGGCGTAGTTGAAAAAAAGTACTGCAAGCCCTCCGCAGGCTCCGGGGATAAAAGCTATAAGAAAGGTTCTCCCGTTTACAGGCGGAAGGGGGCCGGCAGCCAGTATTCCAAGACAAATAAGAGTGCTTGCCGCAAAAAGAGTGGCCGTAAGGTCGAGCGCGGTAATGTTATTTCTGCTCGCGATCTTGGCGGTGAAAGCAACGGTAGTTATTCCCAGTATTGTTATACCTATATAGAGCCATTCCATGAGTATCCTTTTATTAGCGGCCCGGCGATTTTGGTGTTTATCCGGTAATAGTAGCATTCTTTATTATCATTAGCAAGGAATATATACAGGGACTGCTTTCAGAAAAAACTGTATCTAAGAAGCTGTAGTTTTATCCCGGCCTGCTCATTTTAGTTTTTTATCAAAGTAATATTTGCCTATCATAGCGCATCTTTCCCGGATCCCGAATTTTTCAGCCATTATTACGCTTGCGGGTTTTAAAGAGAATTCTCCGTATTTTTCGTTCACCTGAAAGAGAGTTTCTTTTAATTTTTTATCTTTTTCCGCTGTTTCAAAAAGGAGTTCCTGGCCGTTTTCTTTTATAAGCTGGCCTACGCTGAGGCCTAAGAGGCGGACCTTTTTTTTGAGAGGCAGAAGAGCTTTAAATATTTCAAAACCCTGCCGGAATATTTCCAGCCCGCTGTCGGTATGCTGGTCGAGGGTGGCCTGGCTGCCAAAACCGGTGAAGTCGGCGTACCTTACATAGAGATGAATAACCCTGCCTTTTAGTTTGTAGCGCTGCAGGCGGGTAGATACTTTTTCGGCGAGCATTCTTAAAAAGGCCCTTACTATATCTATATCATAGGTGTCCTCGGGAAAGGTGTGGGAGTGCCCGACAGTCTTTACCTCCCGCTGTTTATAATAAGAGACCACTGGATCAAAGTATTTGCCCAGTCCCATAAGCTTCATCCTGGGGCCGAGGATGCCAAACTCGTGTTTCAGCAGGTCTTCATCCGCTTCCCCGAGCTGTTTTGCGGTTTTTATTCCGTATTTGGCTAGCCGTTCCGCAGTTCTTTCCCCTATTCCCCAGAGCTCCCGGGCCTGCAAGCCCGAAAAGAGCGCAGGTATTTCCTCATCATTGATCTCGGTAAGCCCGTCCGGTTTTTTCATGTCGCTTGCGAGCTTGGCGATCAGCTTATTGGAGGCAATTCCTATAGAACAGGTGAGCCCCAGCCTGTCCCTTATTTCCTTTTTAATTTTCAAAGCTGCTTCTTTAGTCGTAAATTGCGCGCCTTTTAGATCGAGAAAACACTCGTCTATAGAGTAGATCTCCACCAGGTCGGTAAAATGCAGGAGTATTTCATGTATTTTGTAAGAAGCGTCAAGGTATTTGTCCGGATCCGCGGTTACAATTATTATATGCGGGCAAAGCCGCTTGGCTTCCGGTATTGTCATGCCGGTCTTTACTTTATAGGCTCTGGCTTCATAAGAAGCGGTGGTGACTATGGTCCGGGCGTAATTTTTTTCCGGGTCCGCCCAGCCGGCCACGGCAATAGGTTTGCCTCTAAGGAAGGGATTTGCCGCCTGCTCGACAGAGGCAAAAAAAGAGTTCATATCGATATGCAGGATATTATTTATGGACATAAATAATATCCTGCATAAGTTTGTAAGGTTTGTAATGTTTGTAAGGAAACATTTTCTCGATAGGAAGGGATATAATTCTGTCAATATTTATTGACAGAGCGAGATAATGTAAAAGCCGGTTAAAAAATAAAGACTGTTTACAGGCCCTCATTTTAGTCCTATTATTTTATGGATTTTGAAAGATATTTTATAAGACTGCTTGTCATGGCGCTAATACACTTACAATCATTATAAAGTTTATCGTAAATGGTGTTGTTTGTATATTCTTGGTCTAAAGCTACGGTTAGTTGTGCTCTTACTTCCGCGCACGAACCTTTAGTAATAAAAAGAAAACGAACGAATTCAATATTGGACTTTCTTTCAAAGCCTTCCGCTATATTAGACATGACCGATACTGCGGACCTTTGTATCTGATCCTTGAGCCCGTAATCCTTGGAAAACCTCCTATTTTTGGTCAAACCATATATATCTTTCGTCAATTGTCTTGACCTCTTGTATATATCCAGCTCCTCGAACGTATTAACTTTCATCTTAAACCCTCCAAGCCCTGCTTAATAATATCTTTCAATTATATTAGACCTTAAAAACTTTACAAACGTTATAAACCTGAATAAAATCGGTATTATTCAATACCAATTTTATTCAGAAGCCATTCCATTGTTTTTTGATTAAAGCTCAGCTCATAGAGATTCTTGCCGTCAGTTACCGAGAAGTTGGTGATAATGGCCGTCCCGGAAAAACTCTTCCAGCGCAGGGCCACACTTTTTATATCATATTTTTTACTCATCCATTTAAACCACTTTGGCTCGATCAGCTCGCCTTCAAAGACCGCTCCAACTTTTATGCGGTGTCCGATTATTGTTATATTCACACAGCAGCCCTCTTATCCTGTACCTGCTTTACTTGTATCTTCTCAGGATGCCTACAACCTTGCCGGCTATTTTTATATTCTTTGAAACTATCGGTTCGTATTTTGGGTTTTCCGGGAGGAGTTTCACGCCGGTTTCGGTCTTCTTGAATCTTTTAACAGTCGCCTCCTCTCCTATTATAGCCGCTACGATATCTCCGTTCACTGCGGTCGCCTGTTTCTTCACAAAGACAATATCACCGTCAAAGATACCGGCATTGATCATGCTGTCGCCTTTTATTTTCAAGGCAAAGAGGTTGTCAATATTTGAGAACATGCTGTTTAGATCTATAGTATCTTCAATGTTTTCAATAGATTCAATGGGCTTGCCGGCGCTGATCTTGCCCAGAAGAGGGATCCCCGTATTTTTTTTCAAAAGAAATATCCCGCGGGAAAGCCCTTCTTTAAGTTTAAGACAGCCTGCTTCTTCAAGCTTTTTCAGGTGATGACGTATGGTCCAGGTTGATCTAAGCCCGGATTTTCTGCAGAGCTCGCGGAGAGTGGGAGGATGATTATTTTCTTTTACCCAGGCTATTGCGGCATCAAGCACTCTTTTTTGCGCTGTTGACAGCGTATTCATGTGCCTTCCTTTTGTCTGAAATTTTTCTTCATTGACAGAATAGCACATTTGTGCTATTCTGTCAATAGAGAACGGGAATTTCGGAAATTCCTCATCTTGGATAGTTTTTGTAGTGGCCTCATTTATGAGGCCAAAAAAGCTTGCCTTCGCCGGAACGGCCTAAATTAAGCAATACAGTTCTAATATCATCTGATTCTATCTTCTTGAGGAATTTCCGGGGAATTTTGAAGGATACTATGAAAAAAAATTTATTCAAAACAGGTTTTTGCGGGAAAAATGGCCAAAAGCGGTCCGGTAAGTTTTGGTTAATCTTTACCTAGCAGGACTGTTTGAGTCGGATAAGGGATCTTTATTCCGTCTTCCATGAAACGCCGGTAAAGCCGTTCAAGAAATTCATGTTTTATCGCGTACTGTTCCGAGAATTCTTTGACTTTTAAAGCCGCGGTAAATTCCAGGCCATAGTTACCCAGCGCGGTCATTCGCAGAACGGTTTCATGTCCGGGAACTCCGCCGGGTATGTTCTTCATTACATAGCTGCCGGTTTCCAAAACGGCTTTTTTGACTTTTTCCAGGTCCGTGCCGTAAGCTACGGTAAACGGTACAGCCAGAGCCATTTCTTTTGTCGGCCCGTCAAAGTTTATAATGGTCGACTGGGCTATTTTGGAATTAGGAATAACTATCAGGTTATTTGGAAGGGCTTTTAGCGTGGTGTTTCTCCAGGTTATATCTATAACATAACCTTCTTCTCCGCTTCCGATCTTTATGTAGTTGCCGGGTTTTATCTGCCCTGAGGCCAGGACCTGAACTCCGGAAAAAAGATTTGAAAGTGTATCCTGAAGCGCCAAAGCCACCGCCAAACCGCCTACACCTAAAGCGGTCAATATCGGCGTAATTGATACACCCAGGGATTGTAAAATAACGAGGCCGCCCAGGCCGAATACAATAACTTTTGTAATATTTGAAAAAATTGAAGTTGAGGGGGTCTGTCCGTCAGCGTTCTTTGTGTAAAGCCCGACGAAGCCTACCGCTATCTTTGAAAGGATTATGGTACCGAAGAACAGCGCAAGGACTAGCAGGAGCCGGGTTATGTTATTTTCTGTCTTTTCCGAAAGAGGCAGGTAAAGTATGGCCAGATAGATCCCCAGCAAAAGGATAGTATAGGTCAACCATTTATTCAGTGCTTCAATAATGATATCATCACCTTCCCAGGTGGTTTTTTTAGCGAGTTTTTTCAGTCTTCCGAGGAGTATCTTTTCAAATATGTAACCTATTCCCAGAAAGCCCAGAACTATGCCTAAAGCTTTAATATATTGTAATATTTGCTCGTTTCTGAAAATTTCGGACATATTGATTTCCTCGCTTTCCTGGTAAAATATGCTGCAAACAGGTAGATACTATCATTATTGTCCTTAAAAAGCAAGGATTTTGGCTCGGTTTCAGGTGTTGAAAACGCTTGCCTGTCCATATATAATGAGAAGCATTCTTTTAGAAGGCCTCTCATTGTTATGAGGATAAGGAAATAATTAATCGTGGTTTAAAGAAAACCGACGGGCTGATAGCGCCTGCTAAATAAAAAGGAAAAAATGGCAAAAATATTGGTACCTCAGGATAATCCTGAAGATAATAACGGAATGTTAACAAAAATAAGGCGTGTTGTAATAGGCAAAGCGAAAGATCCTCAAGATTCGAGAATATTTCATAGTCTTGCGCTTGCTGCCATACTTGCATGGGTAGGGCTCGGGTCCGACGGCCTTTCTTCATCCTGTTACGGCCCGGCAGAAGCCTTCTTCGCTCTCGGGAGCCATACCTATCTGTCCATTATTGTTGCTTGCATCACAGCGATAACAATATTTGTTATCAGTGCTTCCTACTCGCAGATAATAGAACTTTTTCCTTACGGCGGCGGCGGTTATGTCGTTGCTACAAAACTTTTAAATCCCGCGCTTGGAATGATCTCCGGATCCGCGCTTTTAATAGACTATGTGCTTACTATTACTCTTTCCGTGGCGGCAGGAGCGGAAGCTTTATTCAGTTTCTTCCCTGCATACGGGCAGTACACTCTTTGGTTCGCGGTTTTCTCTTTATTTGTCTTAATAGTACTTAATTTAAGAGGCGCCAAGGAGTCGGTCAAGGTGTTACTTCCGATTTTTATTGTGTTTATGCTTATGCATGTGGGTGCAATACTCTATATTTTAATAACTCATGCCGGAAATCTTGGCGGGGTAGTCGTAAATACGGTCGCGGATGTAAAAGATTCAGTTGCAAGTATGGGCGTGCTGGCCGTGATACTTTTAGTGATGAAATCTTACAGTTTGGGCGCGGGGACATATACGGGACTGGAAGCAGTCAGTAACGGTATGTCAATTTTGCGGGAACCAAAAATAAGGACTGCGAAACGGGTCATGTTATACATGGCGATCTCTCTTGCCTTAATAGTATTCGGAATAATGTTTGCGTATCTGCTGTATGAGGTAAGGAATACCAGCGGCTTGACCTTAAATGCCGTGCTTTTTGAAAAAGTATTCGGGGGAGGGACACTCGGTAATGCACTGCTTTTTATAACTCTTCTTTCTGAGGCCGCGCTGTTATTTGTCGCGGCGCAGACAGGCTTTCTCGACGGGCCCAGAGTAATGTCCAATATGGCTGCCGATAAATGGCTCCCCACAAAATTCCAGATATTAAGTGACCGGTTAGTAACGCAAAACGGCGTTTTACTTATGGGAATAGCGGCTATTATACTTCTTATCGTAACCAAGGGTAAGGTCAGTTATCTTGTAGTTCTTTACTCAATAAACGTTTTTATCACCTTTGTTCTCTCACAACTGGGTATGGTTATTCATTGGTGGAGAGAAAGAAAGGTTGAAAAAAAATGGAAGAGAAAACTTGCGATCAATGGTATTGCCTTTTTTCTTACTTTGTTTATTCTTATCTCGGTAATATGGCTTAAATTCGGCGAAGGCGGCTGGATCACGCTCTTGATAACCGGAGGTTTAATTGTTATCGTCATAACTATCCGGCATCATTACAATAAGACCGGGATCATCCTGAAAAGACTTGACAGTCTTGTGCTTTCGGTAATGCCGGAGACGATCAAGGAACTCAGTGACGCGGAAAGGCCCAGATATAATTCGAGAGGCAAGACTGCGGTTGTTCTCGTTTCCGGTTTTAACGGGGTCGGCCTCCATACTCTTTTAAATATTTTCAGGATCTTTCCCGGCATTTATAAGAATTTCATAATAGTACAGGTGGGAGTTGTGGATGCGGGTGCTTTTAAAGGGTCCGATGCTATGGAAAAGTTAAAAGAACACGTAAAATCTGATGTAGATAAATACGTTAATTATATTCAGAGCCGGGGCCATTATGCCGAAGGCCTCTGCCTGATAGGTGTCGATGTGGTTCAGGAGATCTCTGACGGAGCGCAGGAAATATTAAAAAAATACCCCAATGCGAACTTTTTTGGCGGACAATTGGTATTTCCGGAAGAGATAGTTTTTACCCGCTGGCTGCATAACTACACGGTGTTTGCCATACAGCGCAGATTCTATTACCAGGGCATACCTATTATACTGCTGCCTATAAGACTGTAAAAGCGTTCCCGGAATTTTGTTTATAATGCTGCAGTTGCCTGATTTATCAGGCGTCACCGGCAAACCCGCCTTCGCCGGAACGGCCTAAATCGGGTAACTATGGAACAGATTCCATGCTGCAATAAAAAATCCGCGCTCTTTTGAACGCGGATTTTTTCATAAGTAAAGTTGTTTCCGGTAAACTGCTTACTTGCCTCTTTTGCCCGCTTCTTTGTCCAGATAGAAGAAACCGCCGGTACCTTCTTTTATCAGTTTTAATTTTTCTATCATTACCGCAGGGTTTTTCTCTTCTTCAACCTGCTCGGTAATGAACCACTGGAGCATTATTTCTGCCGGCCTGTCTTTTACTTTTTCCGCGAGCTCTGACAGAAGATTTATCCTGCCGGTTATGAACTTCTCATGTTTCAGGGTTATCTCGAAGATCTCGAGCACGGAGGCAAAATCATTTTCCGGTTTGCCGATCGCCAGAAATTCTATTTTTTCTCCACGGTCCAGCAAAAATTTGTAGAATTTATCGGCATGCGCGGTCTCTTCCTTGGCCTGTACTTTCATCCAGCCGGCAAAACCTTCATAATTCTTATTCTCCAGCCAGGCGGCCATTGCCTGGTAGATATACGCCGAAGCCATTTCTTCGTTTATCTGCTGATTTAATTCTTTTGCGAGTTTCTTGTCCATTACATCCTCCCTTGATCTTTTTTCCTTTCTTTATGAATGGTACATCTATTCTGTAATAAAATACATGATTTTCATCATGTTCCAATTTCTTCTTGCAAGAATAGGCTTTTGAGTATATAATCTTAATATCTTAACGCGAGGTAACAAATTTGCAAAAGGCAGCTTTTTCTGCGGCTATTTTTGATCTTGACGGTACGATAATTGATTCTATACGGGATATGCTTCTTTGCATGAAAAGGGCCTATGAAAAAGAAGGTATTTTCAATGCGAAACCCGAAAAAAAGCATATCGGGCCTCCTTTAATGGAATGCCTGAGGAATATAACACCGGGAGCGAGCTCCGAAATTCTCATAAGAGTTGCAACGAACTTTCGCGAAGATTATGATAATTCCGACTATCCTAACACTTATACCTATCCGGGTGTCGAAGCTCTGCTGAAAAATTTGCAGGCCTGCAGGATGCCAGCGTATCTGGTGACAAATAAACGCCTGCTGCCTACCGGGCGGATACTTAAAAAGCTCAACCTTGAAGTTTTTAAAGCTATTATCTCTCCGGATTGCCGGGAAGGCAAAAAGATGAATAAAACAGAGATGCTCTCTTTTCTCTTAAATGAGGAACGCCTTGCTCCGGATAACTCGGTCTATATAGGAGATGCGGTTTCTGACATACAAAGCGCAAAAAACAACGGTTTGAAAACTATTGCCGTTACTTACGGGTATACCGGAGAAGCGGAATTAAAAAAAGCCGGGCCTGACTATCTGGTAAAAAAAGCCGGAAACATTAAAAATATTCTGCTGCACGGCTGATATCCAAATTCCAAGCTTCAACTGGAGAGAGTGATGAAAGAGTGTCCTGCTTGTAAAAAACCGATCGAAACTCAGACCGCTTGCTGTGAGTATTGCGGGCTTGTTTTTGCAAAATGGGAGGCAAAAAATAAGCCGGTTGACGAAAAAGAGGTGGAAAAAGAAATAGAAGCGGCCCGGCATGAGTTCAGAAAAGAGCAGGATAAAAAACATTACAGAATAATCGGTATTTCTATTGCCTGCGCGCTTGTTGCCGCGGGGATATGGTTTTTTGCAAGGCCCGCGCTGCCGGGATTTGAAAGACAGTTCGCCGAGGAATTTATTCAGGCCATAAAGCATTCTGATCTTGATAAGATCAGGCGGCTGGCAAACGAGAACGGCCTGAAAAGTGTCGAGAGATACGGCCCTTTATCGGCAGAGACCCTCCGGCTTATCAACGAACAGATACCCGAAACCTATGACTTGGTCAGGGTGGCGAATACAGGAAAAAGCCGGGTTGTCGGGATCAAAGGCAAAGGAACCGCTGAAGGTTCTTTGGGGAAGATATATTTTTCGCATGAGGATGTCTTGCTGAAAGTTTCCGGACAGGAATGGGACAAAATGGAAGGCGGTTTTGTTGTTCTGCCGGCCTATAGCAAGGATAGAAAACTTTCAGGAATTCTTGAAAAACAGAATGCCGAGAAACTGAATATTTTGCCGGTAGCCGACCATCTGCTGAAAGAAACTGAGCATTTTAACAAAAAGCTCGTAAAACCCTTCTATAAAAAAGACGGGAGATTGCAGGCCATAACTGTGCTTGCCGATGTCAAGAACGCGAAGCTCGCTTTTTCTGCGGAGGGTAAATATCTTCTGGCTGCCAGCACTGCGGATAATAAAGTTAAAATATGGAGAACCGCGGAATGGGCTCTTATTAAGGAGCTGGAACTGGAATTCCGCGCAGAAAGCGCTGCGGCGGTTCCTGACAGCAGTGCCTTTATTGTCGGTGATAACAGCGAGCATGGCGTTATCATTCCCCTGAATGAGGAAGGTGCGGGAAGTGCCCTGCGCTTCACGGCTGATCTCTGCGGCGCTCTGAAAGTTGCGGTAAGCGGAAATTCAAGGATAATAGCGACCGGTTCCATGCAAAAAGCTTTGTCGTTCTGGGAATACCCTGACAGGATAAAAATAATGAAGTTCGAAATGCCTTTTGAGATCACCGGAATAGCTTTTTCGCGGACAGCTCCTTATCTGGCCGCATCCACAAGCAACAACATATTTGTTTTATGGGACCTGAGATCCGGAAAAGGCAGCCCGTTTTTTGCCGAGGGGATAGATTCCGGTATTTCCACAACCGCTCTGGCTATAAGCCCGAACGGACGTTATATCCTGACCGGATATAGGGACGGCGGAATTGCCGTTACCGACATGGAAAATTACAAGAATAAATATGTTGTTTTTTCGGGAAACTCGGCGGTTACCGCGGCGCGGTTTTCGGCGGACGGAAAAGTATTTGCAACCGCCAAGGATAACGGTAAAATTTATATTTGGGACATAGATACCGGAAGAAAACTTGACACTTTAAAGCTGCATTCCGGAAGTGTACTGGCTGTAGCTTTTTCACCCGCGGGAAATTGCCTGGTTTCGGCAGGCGAAGATAACAAAATTATTGTCTGGGGTTACTAGAATAATATATTCAGTGTCGGGGAAATCTTGTACGGCTTAGTTAAGAAGCGCACGGAAATACAGGTCAAATAGCGGGCTCCGGTTTATTTTTCCTTTGGAGGTTTATTATGGAAGAAAAACAAATGCTGGATAAGTGTGCTAAGTATTTAAAATCGGCCTATGGTGAAGATACTATCAGCATGGAAGTCACCGGGAATACCGTGAAAGACGGCAATGGCGTGCTTTCCGTGGATTGCACCGTATCCATTGAGGGCGAGCACTCTGACTGGTCAAAAAAGTTCACTTTTATTAACTCCGAAGTAACGAACATGACCTGGAGAAGAAAATAACACAGGCCTTAAGCAGGGCCTGGACCTTGAATATAAAATAACAACGCTCCTAAAGGGGAAAAATGGCGTTAAGGCTCGGTACTTCCGGTTTTTCTTTTGTTGACTGGAAGGGCGCGGTTTATCCCGGGGACATTAAAGCCGCAGAAATGCTGGAATTTTACGCAGGGGAACTGAAATTTAATTCCGTAGAACTGAATTTTACCTACTACGCGCTTCCTTCCGAGAAGTCTTTTATTTCGATGCAAGCCAAGGTCCCGAAGGATTTTATTTTTGTGGTAAAGGGTAACCGCGGAACTACCCACGATCCTTTTGACCCCAGGATAAGTCCAAAACCCTCGATAATGAAAGCTTATGAGGTTACGCGGAAATTTGCGCTGGCGCTTACGCCTCTTATAGCTCAAAATCAGCTGGGCTGCGTGCTCCTGCAATTTCCGTATTTCTTTCACCCCGGGGAGGAAAGCAGGGAATATATATTGAAATGCCGTGACCTTTTGCACGGTATCCCGTTAGTTATTGAATTTCGTAACAGAGAATGGGCGGCTCCGGAAATGCTGAAATTCTTAAGCGCTAATAAACTTGGTTTCTGCGCTGTGGATGAACCAAAACTCGAAAAGTTAATGCCCTACATGCCCGAGGTAACTTCAAAAACAGGTTATCTTAGATTTCACGGCAGGAATACCAACTGGTTCAGCGCGCCGCTGGAAGAGCGGTACAATTATCTTTATAGTGAAGAAGAATTAAGGTCGTTCCTGCCGGATATTAAAAAAATGGCGGGTCGCTCTCAGGACCTTTATCTCTATTTTAATAATTGCCACCTGGGTTTTGCCGTCAGGAACGCTGACAGTATGAGGAACCTGATAGCTCAATATTTGATAAATAATACGTGAACCTCCGGCAGGTTTTTCGGCCGGGCGGGGCAATAACTCCCGGTTGCGGCTATAAATGGTTTGATGTTATAATAAACCCGGGTATTAAATATCAAAGGAGGAAAAATGCAGATGACCGGTAGGATGATCGCGGGTTTCGGGATAGTAATGTTCTTAGGAATTGTTTACATAGTAGGCAGCGGGTTAATGGGAAAACAGGCCAGGGGGCATAAGGTCATTGCTCTGATAATTCTTGTTATGGCGCTCATACATACTGTGTCCGGCTGGGTTATGCAGTTTCCACTCCCCGCGCTTATTGCCGGGTCGCTTATGGTAGCCCTGTTTTGTATAAATGTCCTTGCGGGTATGAATGTGATAAAACTACCGCTCAAAACTCATAAAGTGATAGGAATAATTGTCCTGATAATGGCTCTTTTACATGCCGGAGCAGGTGTTTATGAAAACCTTATCAAGTAAAATAAAATAAAATGGAACAGCAGAGAATACTTATAGGGACCCTGCTGGGCGGGGCTCTTGGCTCTATTTCCAATATAAACAAAAGTAATTTTATTTACGATGATACGAATACAAGAGCCCTGAAATTTAATAAAAAGAAAAAGATGCATCCTTATTGTGAAAAACATTCGCATAAATATATCGAGATGAGCTGTGTTATTGACGGAACCTGTCTTATAGGAATTAAAGACGCGCAATATGTCGCGGCTAAAGGCGATCTATATTTGTATCCTCCCGAAATGCCCCATTATGAATCTTATTTCACAAAAAACTGTCCTTATAAGATGCTCTGGTTTTCGTTCGGACTGAATCAAAGAAGGATATTTTTAACGACCTACGATAAAGCGAAGGGTTATCATATCGCGAGCAATCTGCCTTTTATCAGATATAACCGGGAATTGAAGGAAAAGCTGGACATTTTATTGAATGAGGCAGGCAGGAAAAATATTGATCTGATAGAAATAAAGCTGGCGTTACTCAAGTTAATGGACCAGGCACTTGAAAGCATTCTCTCGCTGGAGAAAAAAGCAGGGAAAGATTACCAGCGCCTTGATATTGAAACCATAGAAAAATATATTACCGGGAACTTCAACAAAGATCTGAGTGTTGCCAAACTTTCTCGGCTGATAATGCTTTCCCCAAATTATCTTTCCTCTATTTTTAAAAAATACAACAAAGTATCCCTTTCCCGGTTCATTAATAAGATCAGGATCGACCAGGCCAAAGAGATCATAAAAAGCGGAAAATATAATATGAAAGAAACAGCCTCGCTTGTGGGCTATGAAGATCAGTATTATTTTTGCAGAATATTCAAAGACCTGTCCGGTTATACTCCTTCAGAATACAAACTCAAGACCCGGCAGTGAAAGGCCGCCGGTTTTTCCCTGCTATCGTAGAAAAGTACAAAAGATAGTAGTTCTCTCCATTTACAAAACCCTTTCATTTACATAAACTTATCCTACATCAGTTTAAGGAGGCTTAAAATGTACAGGGTCGGAAAAGAAGAAGTAAAAGCGGTAGAGAGGATCATAAAAAGTAAGCAGTATTTCCGTATGGCGGACGGCAAAAGCGGGTGTTTTCAAGAATGCGACAAGTTTGAAAAAGAATGGTCGAAATTTACAGGTTCAAAGCATTCATTGCTTATGTCAGGCGGAGGCACTGCGGGGCTTATCTGCGCGCTTGCCGGGCTTGAAATAGGCCCCGGCGATGAAGTTATCGTCCCGGCCTATACTTTCATGGCCTCCGCGTCCGCGGTTCTTTGTGTCGGAGCCATTCCGGTAATTGCGGAAGTGGATGACTCCCTTATGCTTGACCCGGTTGACGTTGAAAAGAAGATATCAAAAAGAACAAAAGCGATAATGCCGGTGCATCTTTTAGGACTTACCTGCGATATGGGAAAACTTATGGCACTTGCGAATAAATACAAACTCTTCGTAGTTGAAGACGCCTGCCAGGCCAGCGGAGTGACCTATAACGGTATCAAGGTCGGAAAGATCGGGCATGCCGGAGCTTACAGCTTTAACTACTTCAAGACGATAACCTGCGGGGAGGGGGGCGCGGTGGTTACGGACAGCAAAAAGGTCTTCGAAAGAGCGCTGGTCTACCATGACAGCGGAGCCAACTTCAGGCCGTTCGCGAAAAAATTAAGCATACCGGTTTTTCTCGGCATGCAATTCAGAGCCAGCGAAATAATGGGCGCTATGCTCCGGGTACAGCTTAAGAGGCTGCCGGGGATACTTAAGGACCTGAGAAAGATAAAGAACAGGATTTCCGGAGAACTTGCATCCGCCCAAAATATATATTTTGTCAGGAGCAATGACGGGCAGGGAGAAGCCGGCGCCGGTCTTCATTTTCAATTTGAAAACGAAAAAATTGCCAGGAAATTTGCATCAGCTCCGGGAGTGGCGGGAACGCTTCCCATTGATTCCGGTAAACATGTATATTCAAACTGGGGCCCGATCCTGGAGCACCGCATAGGCGTAACCGGGGCTGCAAATCCTTATTTCTTTGCTGCCAATAAAGGGCTGAATATGAAGTATAGCAAAACTATGTGTCCGAAGACGCTGGATATATTAAGGCGTTCCGTCAGAGTGGGCGTGAACCCTGAATGGAAGGAAAAGGATATTGAGAATAAAATAAGAGTTATCAGGAAGGCGGGGGAAAGCCTTTAAAAAACAAAAAACAAGTGCTATACTGTTGACAACCAAATAATGCGTTCATCCGTCCAAAACCAGGCGAATGAACGCTTTTGGCATGATTAAGAAAGATACAGCTTTCTGCCTAAAGACACTGGAGCCTCGACAAAAGCACTCGAGGATGACAGAATAGGCATCTTTCTGGCGTATATTTTTTTGAGGAGGGAGTAGATGAAAAAGCTCAGAGTCGGCATGATAGGAGGCGGCGGCCCTCAAAATTTTTTTGGCGGCGTTCACAGGCGCGCCCTGCATCTTGACGGTACCAGAGAACTTGTTGCCGGGGCTCTAAGAAGAACTAAGGAAAGTTCTTTGGCGGCGGCTGTTGAGCTGGGAATAACCGGCTACGGCGATTATATGGAACTTGTAAATTCAGGTGAAGAACTGGATTATATCGTTATTACGACAACCAATGATGCGCATTTCGCGCCCGCGAAAGCCTGCCTGGAAAAAGGTATTCCGGTCTTATGTGAAAAACCGGTCACGCTTACTGTTAAAGAAGCCGTAGAACTTGCCGGTATAGTTAAGAAAAAAAAGGTGCCGTTTATTCTTGCCCATACCTATACGGGACATCCCATGATGATGCTGGCCCGGGAAATGGTTATTAACGGCGAGATCGGTGAAGTAAGAAAAATAGAGAGCTGGTACAATCAGGGCTGGCTCGCGGATAATATTGAGAAGAGCGGGGCAAAGCAGGCTGAGTGGCGCGTTGACCCTGAAAGGGCGGGGCTTTCCTGCTGCGGCGGGGATATAGGTACCCACGCGCATATGGCCGCGAGATGGGTGACCGGTTTGGAAACGGTTCGGGTTTCTGCGCGGCTTAATACCTTTGTAAAGGGAAGAAAGCTTGACGATGATTTTAACGCAATTTGCGAAATGAACAACGGAGCCACGGCTCTCATTACCGCCACGCAGATAGCCATAGGCTACAAGAATGATAATGGTTTTAAGATATACGGAACTAAGGGTTCTTTGGAGTGGGCGCAGGAACGTTCCGGTTGTTTAACAGTAAAGTTTGGCAGGGAAGACAAGGTTTACTGGATCGGAGCCGGCTATGATTATTTCCCCGCTTCGATAAAACCGTATCTGCGGCTTCCCGCGGGCCATTTTGAGGATTTTCTTGAAGCACTGGCAAACCTGCATCTTACCATGGAATTTACGGTGCGAAAAGCAAAAGGGGAGAAAAATATTCCAAAGGCCTATCCGCATCCTTCTGCCGGAGACGGCCTGGCCGGAATGAAATTCATAGCAGCCGCCGTTAAAAGCTCCGGGGAAAAAGGAGCCTGGGTGAAGATCCCGGGTTAACGGAAAATTTCGGCGGAAAACAGGAGAATTATGGAAATTAAATTCTTTGATGCCAATATCTATCTGGGAACACAGATGCTCGGAAGTTACAAGCCGGCTGTAAAGGCTTCCGAACTTCTGGAAAAAATGGATGAGCTGGGTATAGAAAAAGCGCTGGTCTATCATATGTCCCAGTTTGAATATTCTCCCGAAGAAGGGAATAAAATGCTTGTTGAAACAATGGAAGGGAGTAAACGGCTTTTTGGCTGCTGGACGATACTTCCGCCGCAAACCGAAGAAATAATAACAGAAGATTTCTTCGGCCGTATGAAGAAAAACAGGGTCTTTGCCCTGAATCTCTTTCCGGTCCACCACAGATTCCTGCTGAAAGGTATTGTTTTTGGGCAGTTTTTCAAAGAGTTGATAAAAAGAAAGATCCCCCTGGTGCTTTCCATGCGCGAGGGCGGCTCGACCTGGGAAATGATCTACAGTTTGCTGAACGAATTCCCTGAATTGCTGTGTATTATTTCCGATCTCGGTATCTGGGGTGTAGACAGGTACACCTTTCCCCTGCTTGAAAAATACCGGAATGTCTATCTTGAATCCGGCGTGCTTTCTTTGCATGAGGGAAGTTTTGAAATGGCCATAAAAAAATACGGCGCGGAAAGGGTGATATTTGGAAGCGGTTTTCCGGAGAAATATCCAGAGGCGGCAATGCTGCATCTTTTGCATTCAAATATCAGCGCAGCGGATAAAATGAAGGTGGCTTCCGGCAATCTGGAAACAATAATTTCCGGGGTGAAATTATGAAAAAGAGCCTGCAATTAGCAAAAGATTTCTTTAAATACGGGATGGTAAAGGACTGTCCGGTGTACGATATGCACGGGCATATGGGTTCGCATTACGGGATATATTTCCCCTCCAGCAGCGCCGAAAAAATGGTAAACGCCATGAAGCAGGCCAATGTAAAAAAATTGGTTTTTTCTCATCACGGCTGCCTTATGTCAAATGCCGGAAATCAGCTGAGTATCCGGGAGGCCAGAAAATTCCCGGAGTACTTGAAAGTCTACTGCAGTGTAAATCCTAATTATCCGGAACTTGCGGAAAAAGACCTTGCTGCTTTTGATGAAGCAAATGATGTTTATGCCGGAATAAAGATGCTGGCGGATTATCATAAAAGGCCTATTACGGATGCCGGTTATAAAAAGGCCTGGGAATTTGCCAATAAAAGAAAACTTCCGGTGCTTTTGCATACCTGGGGTAAGAGCGTTTTTGACGGCCCGGAACTGGTGGGAGAAGTGGCTCAAAAATATCCTGACGCAAAAATACTTATGGGCCACTCCTGCCACGGGGAATGGGAGAAGGCGGTCGGGCTCGCAAATAAGTTTAAAAATGTTTATCTTGAACTTACTGCGGTACTTGATGAACGCGGGCCGCTGGAAAAATTCATCGAAGAAGCGGGCTCAAAAAAAATATTTTTCGGTACCGATATGCCCTGGTTCAGCTATCACAACTATATCGGCGCGGTACTGGGCGCGGCGCAAAAAGAGGAAGATATAAGGAATATTTTCTACATTAACGCGGAAAAACTGCTTAAAAGCCCGGGTGACGCCTAACAGGCCTAACCTGAACAGAGGTCAGAAACCGGATCCGATAGTCACCAGAAAGCTTCCGCAGGCGGCTCCGGCCAGGCCTGCTCCAAGGTTTTTGGCGCAAAAATGATTTTTTGAGGAAGAAGCGTTAGACCATTCAATGAGCGCCATGAGCACGGCTGTGGCACAAAAAGCTTTTCCACGGTCTTCAAGTTTTTTCCCATCCGTCTTATTAAAATATATAAAAGCAAGCGAAGAGATCGCCGTCGCGAATTGAAAATTAAAGACCTTGGAGGTGTCATTCCAGGAATCACCGGGCCTGTTAATAAAAAGGTCATCACAGCAGCTATCCCACGAAATACCTTGAATAGTATTTCTCACTTTTTCGGCGATCCAGTCAGATGAGCCCTCCAGGGGTATATAATACCTGCCTCCAAAATTATATTTCGGTTTGGCTGGAAACGTTTGCTCATTATCCAGGCTGTTTGTCTTCAGGATAACATTCTGTTCAGCCGGCTGAATAAGGCCTTTATCCCGGGGCATAATACTGCCGGGGGCGATATTAACATTCTTTTTTTGTTCAGGAAGCTCGATTATTATTACGCCCTTATTTTCAGGGATCTGTTTCTGCTGTTCGGTAATAGTTCCTTCCGCAATTGCCAAAGAAGTTGTCAAAAATAATATTGTCAGCAGCGCGGCTATTTCAACTTTTTTCATAAAGGCCTCCAAAATAAAATTTCCAACAGGTTACTCTATATATTAGTAGCATTTATAAGGCAAAAGTTCAAAAGGTTTTGTTATAGAAAAAAGTCTTATTTTTGTATACAATATAAGATGTCAGCTGCTCTGATAAAAAAGGCGGTAAAGTGTTGAAAAATAAAGAGTTTACACTGCTCATTGTAGCGCTATCAGCCGTTTTTCTGTTTTCCGCATGCGGGAGTTCCGGTTACGCGAAACGGCCCGAGGCGGGACATTTAATAGACCTTGAAAAGTTTAATCAATCGGCAAATGAAACAATAAAAAAATATGCGCGCGGGCAGTGCAATCTTTTTGTCCAGGATGTACTCAGGCAGTACAATATAGACCTGCCGGGAAGTGCGGACCAGATGATACTTTACATGAAAAGGTCGCTTAACTGGAAAAGGATATCCATGGATGAAGCCAATGAAATAGCCGGCAGAGCGCAGATAGTTGTTGCCGCGCAGCGCCCCCCGCGCCCGGATACTCCGGCGCATGTTTGTTTTGTGCTTTACGATAGGGGCTATAGGAACGGCGGGTTTTTGACCGTTATAGGTACCTACCAGTGCCGCGAGTCAAGCCTCAACTACGAATTTGATCTTGATAAACCGCCTCCGGTGGAGTTTTATTATTACCGGAAACATTGAAAAGGAGAAGCAAATGAATTCAAAAGAAAGAGTGCTTTGTGCCGCCAACCACAGAACCGGTGATAAAACACCCGTTACTTTTGACGCGCAAAAAGAAGTTTATGATATTTTATATAAATATTTTAAAACGGACAAAAAAGAGGATCTTTTTGACAGGCTAAAAGTTGATACCTGGCTTGTCGGGCCCAGGGCCGTGAGCAGCCCTGTTCCTGCCGGGGGTAAAAAAGAGAGCGTTGATATCTGGGGCTGTAAATCCCGTGTTGCTTATTACTCCGGCGGCACCTATGATGAGCTCTGTTACAGCCCGCTTGCGGGAAAAGATGAAATTTCTGATATCAAAGATCACAACTGGCCGAAGAATAACTCTCTGGATTTTTCTGAAATTTCCGTCCAGGCGAAAGCCCAGGCGGACAGAGCGGTGATCGGGCATTTTACCTGGGGTGCTTATTTCATAGCGACAAAGGTAAGAGGGATGGAAGATATTATGATTGATATGGCGATAAGGAAGGCTTACGCGCATGAACTAATAAATACCATAGCGGAAAGAAGCGAATATTTTTTAACAAAAATGCTGGTAGAGAACGGAGAGGGCCTTGACATAATTTACATGGCTGATGATACCTGCTCGCAAACGGCGCCGCTTTTTTCTCCGGAAACCTTTAAGGAATTTGTCGCCCCCTATTTGAAGAGATTTACCGCGCTGGCTCATAAGCATAATAAAAAGTTCCTGCTGCATACCTGCGGCAGCGTCAGGCCTTTTCTGCCTCAGATAATTGAATGTGGCGTGGATATTCTGGAACCCCTGCAGGTAAGAGCTGCCGGAATGGAACCGGCAGGCTTGAAACGTGATTTTGGAAAAGACATTTGTTTTTACGGCGGGGTGGACCTGCAAAGGGTACTTTCTACCTATACTTCCCAAAAAGTGGGTGAGGAAGTAAAACGGCTTATTGATATACTGGGAAAAGACGGCGGATATATTTTAGGCCCGGGGCATACCTATATTCAGGTGGACGCGCCGCTTGAAAATATTCTCGCAATGTACAATACGGCGGAAGAGTACAGGCCTTACAGGTCCTGATAAATCCCGCATGGAGAAAAAATGCAGCCAAAAAAAATAATTATTGTAGGGGCGGGGCCGGGCGGCCTGTCTGCCGGAATGATACTTGCTAAAAGGGGCTTTAAGGTCACTATTTTGGAAAAAGAAAGCGTTTCAGGCGGCAGGAACGCGTCCATAAGGGAGAACGGCTATACTTTTGACATAGGCCCGACTTTTTTGATGATGAATTATATTCTCAGGGAGATATTTGAGGAGGCAGGGAAAAAAGCCGAAGACTACATTAAAGTAAAAAGGCTTGAACCCATGTACCGTTTGAAATTTGTCGACAGGGAGATAATGGTCAGCAGTGGTTTTGACGCCATGAAAAAAGAGATCTCAAAGAACTTCCCCGGCAATGAAGAAGCGCTTGGAAGGTTCATGAAGACAGAGAAGGCCCGGTATGAAAAAATGTTCCCCTGTCTCCAGAAAGATTATTCGAAATTCCGGCATTTTTTCCGTCCTGTTTTTTTAAAAGCTTTGCCCGCGCTTCAACTGCATAAGACCTTCTGGCAAAATCTGTCTTCATATTTTAAACAGGCTGACCTGAAGATCAGTTTTACTTTTCAGGCAAAATATATCGGCATGTCGCCCTGGGAATGCCCCGCGGCTTTTACCATGATCCCTTACGTGGAACACGAATACGGGATCTACCACGTGATGGGGGGGCTTAATCAGATCTCGGCCGGTATGGAGAAAGCGTTCAAGGAACTGGGCGGGGAACTTCTGCTTAATACAGAGGTCGCGGAATTAATAACCGAAAAGAAAAAAGTAAAAGGAGTAGAACTCAAAGATGGGAGTAAGATGTCCGCGGATGAAGTTATCGTGAACGCAGATTTTGCCTACGCTATGTCCGCTCTGGCAAAGAACGCCGGGCTGCGAAAATATTCCGTTGAAAAACTTAAAAAGAAAAGATATTCCTGCTCGACGTTCATGCTCTATCTCGGAGTAAAGAAAAAATATAATATACCGCATCATAATATAGTTTTTGCCGGTGATTATAAGAAAAATGTGGAAGAGATATTCAGGAAAGGCGCGCCTTCGGAGGATATGTCCGTTTATATTCAGAATGCCTCGCTCACGGACCCGTCTCTGGCCCCGGAGGGAAAATCGGCGCTGTATATACTGGTTCCCTGTCCAAATAAGTCCGCTAATAATGACTGGCAAAAAATAAAAGAAAGTTATAAAAACAAAGTCCTGGATATGCTTGAGAAGCGGACAGAATTAAAGGATTTAAGGCAGAACATAGAGACAGAGATAGTTTACACGCCGGACGACTGGGAGCACAGGCATAATGTTTATTACGGGGCGACTTTTAATCTTGCGCATAATCTCCCGCAGATGCTGTATTTTCGGCCAAGGAATAAATTTGAGGAGCTTGAAAATTGTTATCTTGTCGGTGGGGGTACCCATCCCGGAAGCGGGCTGCCGACGATCTATGAATCTGCCAGGATAACTTCCAACCTGCTCTGCAAAAAATACGGTGTATCCTTTATTCCCCCAAGCGCGCTGAATAAAAAAGAGGCTTTTTAATCAGGGGAAGTATCCGGGCTTCTGCAAGAAAGATTAAGTGCGGCGGGTCAAACCAGGCAAAAAAGCCGCGGGAACTGTTCGCAATAACAGCTCACGCGTTGTTATACTCTTCCACCAGAGAATCTATGAGTTTCTTTACCGGTATTATCTCGGTTACCCTGTAAGCGTTACTGCCGGCGAAAGCAAAACCATGTTCCATTTCGCCTTTTCTTGCGTTTAAAAGAGCAAGCGCGATACAATAAGGAGCGTTGACCACATCACAGGTAATAATACAGTGATAGGGGCATTCAAAAGGTTCTTTTTTCCCGTGTTCAACAGCGTTTATAAAGTTATTTCTTATCGCTCTGCCGGGCATGCCCACCGGGCTTTTAATTATCACAAGGTCTTCTTTTTTGCATTTAATAAAGGAATCTTTAAAAATGTTCGAAGCGTCGCACTCTACCGTGGCTACAAAACGGGTCGCCATTTGCACTCCGCCGGCTCCAAGGTCCAGGATCTTCTTAATATCTGCTCCGGTATAGATGCCCCCGCCGGCGATCACAGGTATTTTCCTGCCCTGCGCTTTGCCCAGCTCTTCAGCTACGACAAGAACGTCGGGAAGAAGTTTTTCCAGGGTGAAATCCGGATTTTCGAGATTTTCCAGTTTATAGCCGAGATGCCCGCCGGCTTTGGGCCCTTCGAGGACAAAAGCATCTGGTACATAGTTATATTTTTTTATCCAGGTGTTGCCTATTATTTTTGCCGCCCTGCCCGAGGAGACGATAGGTACGAGCTTGGTTTTAGTGCTGCCGCTCAGAAACTCAGGAAGATTCAAGGGGAGCCCGGCTCCCGAGAAAATAAAATCTATACCTTCTTTTATCGCTGTCTTGCAAAGTTCGGCGTAATTTGTAAGCGCGTACATTATATTTACGCCAATAAGCCCTTTGGTAAGGGACCGGGTTTTTTTTATTTCTTCGGCCAGCGCGATATTGTTTGCTTCAACAAAATTTTCTTTAAGATCAGCTTTGTTAAAGGCAATGCCCGCGGTAGCCAGCACGCCTATTCCGCCTGCGTTAGCAACGGCTGAAGCAAGGCCGGACATGGAAATAGCGACTCCCATTCCGCCCTGTATTACAGGTACTTTTGCAATAAGCCCACCGATATTAAGTTCTGGCATGGTATTTAGCTTCAAAGGAGATCCTTATAAACATTTGGATTCAGCGATTCCGCTTGGTCTCAGGCCGGAAGGTCTGTGGAGCAAAAAAGCAATACAAAATCATTATACATATTTTAATAAAAGAAAGCAACCATATTTACCTGTAAACGGCTTCAAAGTTTGAATATATGAAGATAGAAAATACGCATTAAATAATATATAATTATATTAACTTGCTCTAAAAGGGGTCAGTAATGGAAGAAGTGCGGGCTAAAGGTAAAAATATAATATTTTATATTTCACTTATAGGGTTTTTTGGAATATTTGCGACTACTATATCTAAAAATCCTGTCCTGCCCTACTTTGTTAAATCTCTAGGAGCGGGGGACCAGGTGCTGGGCCTTATCTCGGCCGTGTCGCCTTTTGCGGGTATTATTTTTTCGTTCCCTGTCGGAGTTCTCTCAGATAAAATAGGAAAGAGGCTTATGCTTATCATAGCAGCTCTTATCTTCCTTTCGGCTCCGTTAATGTATCTTTTCATTACGAACGCCTGGTGGCTTATTCCTGTACGGTTCTTTCATGGCATGGCTACGGCAATTTTAGGCCCTATTGCCTCTACAATCATTGCTGAGGCCTACGATAACAACAAGGGTGAAAAACTGGGTATCTATTCTTCGGCAACTTTGATAGGAAGGACACTGGCTCCGCTTGCGGGCGGCGCGATCATTGCTTTCTGCGCGGCACAAGGCGAGCTCTTTAGCTACAGGGCGGTTTATTTCACGGCATTTTTGATCTCCATACCGGTTGTACTCTGCGCTTTTTTAGTGAAGACAGGAGATACCGCGGTAAAAAAAAGTATAGCTTTAAATGAATTTTTTATAAGTTTCAAGTATATTATCGGAAATAAAATGATACTTGCAACCGCGCTTGTTGATCTCTCCACCTATTTTTCTTTTGGCATATTTGAAACCTTTGCGCCGGGTTATCTGAAGACCGCCGGTTACAGGCCGGAGATAGTGGGCCTGATCTTTTCGCTTCAAATATTATCTATCGCGCTTACCAAGCCACTCTTTGGGAAACTGGCGGATAAGATAGATAAACGTATTCAGATCGCGCTGGGCCTGTGCATTCTCGGATTCTCCGTAGCGGCGCTGCCCTTCGTAACTTCTTTTGCCTCAGTTCTTACGGTAAGCATGTTGTTTGGACTGGCCATGTCTTTTTCGACCGTTGCCACAAGCGCATACGTCGCGGATGTGGCAAAAAAAGAACAACTGGGGGCTTCCATGGGCGCGCTTTCTTCTATTATGGATGTCGGGCATTCTACGGGACCGTTGATAGCGGGTACGGTGATAACCTTTCTCTCACTGAAAGCGGGATTTTTTTCCGGGTTTGTGCTGGCGTTGTTTGTAGTGCTTCTTTTTGTATATTTTGCTTATCCGAGGGGGACTAAATGACCGTTTCACCGGTAATTCAGGATCTTGAAAAATGGTTGCCGGGGAAGGAATCGGACCTCCATAAACTGGTTCAGAGCCAGTTGTCCTACCATTAAACGACCCGGCAACGCTTAGGCCAACCTGGAAACTTGTAGAAAAAGATTGTAGCACAAGTTTTTTTGAAAATCCATAAAAATTGCCTCGGGCCTGCCGGAAAATATGCAATGGAGATTACAGTGATGTTTATGTTATAAGATACAATCGGGCGTAAGCATGCCTGTATCTTGTTTTGACAGGAGTGAATATGCCCGCCAACAATATCATGTTTTCAGGCAAGTTGTTGTTAGTATGCGAAATAAAGCAAAAAAAGCCTCTATATTATTAAAAGGATCAGGAAAAATGAAAGAAAGGCTTTTTAAGACAGAATGCGCGGTTATTGGCGGGGGTTTTGCCGGTCTTTCGGCGGCTCTTGAACTGGCTGATGCCGGAAAGAAGGTGGACCTTTTCGTTAAGGGCGGGCTGGAGCAGGATTGCAACAGTTATCTTTGCGCCGGCGGGCTGGCTGCGGTTCCTGAAACCGGAGGTGATTCGCATTCTTTACATGTAAGGGATACTTTAAAGGCCGGCAAGTATTTAAACGACAGAGAGGTCGTAAAATATTGCGTAGAGCATTTTTATTCCGATGTTATCTGCTGGCTTGTTAAAAAAGGCGTGCATTTTGACAGCGAACTTCATATGGAGGGAGGGCATTCTAAGAACAGAATATTTCATGTCTCTGATACTACCGGAGTTTCCGTCATGGGCGTACTTACCGGCCTGGCAAAAAAACACCGCAATATTAATGTCCACGAAAATTATATGGCTCTTGATCTTATTACCAGGAAAAAAATCGGCCTTCTTTCCGGCCGGGACCGGGTCCTGGGTTTTTATGTCCTTGACGCGGATAGCGGCGCGGTTAAGACTGTGGCGGCCGGCAGCGTATTTGTCTGCACCGGCGGGCTGGGTAAGGTTTTTACTTATACAAGCAACCCGGATATTGCGACCGCTGACGGATTTGCCATGTGTTATCGCGCGGGTATGACCCTGAACAACATGGAGTTTATTCAATTCCATCCCACGGTCTATTATGATCCTTCCGCACCCAATGAATTTTCCAGGCGCTTTCTGTTGACCGAAGCTTTAAGGGGCGCCGGAGCTTTTATCAAAATTGATAAGAATGCCAAAGATGATTTTGTTAAAAAATATGACAGGCAGGGTTCTCAATCCACCAGGGATGTCGTAACCAAAGCTGAGGATATAGAAATGCGGCGACTGGGCTTGAACAATGTCTGGCTTGATTGTACAAAGGTAGGAGTGGAAAAACTGATAAAAGAATTTAAAAACTCCTATGAATTCTGTCTGGGCAAGGGAATTGATATTTCAAAAGAACCGATACCTGTTGTTTACGCGGAGCATTATAGCAACGGGGGAGTTTCTGCCGGGCGGCACAGTGAAACTGAAATAAGCGGCTGTTATGTTATAGGTGAAACTTCTTACACGGGGCTTCATGGCGCGACCCGCCTGGCGAGTAATTCTGCTCCCGAGTGTATTCTTTATGGCCGGCTGGCGGCCTCACACTACATTAAATACGGTACTCCGGAGTTTGAAGATATACCGCTCTGGGTGCCGGGAAGAGCTACAAGGATAAAGGATCTGGCAACTATAAGTTATTACTGGGATATGGTGAGGCGCACGATGACGTCGCTTTGCGGAATTTCAAGGAACGAAGCAAGATTGACCGCGGCAAAAAATGTCCTTGCGGAGCTTAATAAAAACATTAAAGAATATTACTGGAATTACAAGGTAACCAAGAACTTTCTTGAAGTCAGGAATATTGCCGCGGTCGCTTCCATTATCGTGGAAAGCGCTCTTGCAAGAAAAGAGAGCCGGGCCTGTCATTTCCGCGAAGATTATCCCGGAGAAGACGCGCAGTATAGAAAAGTAACAGCAATAAAAAAAAGAAAATATATTTAAATTTCAGGTCCGGAGATGAAAAATGGAAAGATTGGAGTATTTTTCGCAGTACTTTACGGGCTGTAAGAATGTGCTGGATATAGGCTGCGGGACGGGGCCCTTTCTGGAGCTTATGAAAAAACAGGGCATTCCTTCAGTCGGCGTGGATATTAATAAAGAGGTAGCAGAAAGCTGTATAAAAAAAGGCCTTAAGGTCGCTTGCGCGGATGCGCTGTTGTTTTTGGAAGGCAAGAATGAGCTCTATGACGGAATTATGATAAGTAATCTGGTGGAACATCTTCATCCGCCGCAGGTGAAAGAGCTTCTGGAAAAGTGTTTTATTTCTCTGAAATCCGGCGGCTTTGTCCTGGTAGCCGTCCCGGATCCGAAAAATATCAAGGACGTCCTGGGGGATTTCTGGGAAGACACCACCCATGTAAGAATGTATCCTGTGAGCGTGCTGAATAAAATGTTCCTGGCTGCCGGCTTTCAGGTGGAAAAAATAGTCGAAAAGAAATATGATTATCCAAAACTATTATGGAAATTAAGAGATGCTCTCAGAAATGCCCTGGTCGGGCCTTACTGGGGAAGATCGGAACTTTATGTGGTAGGCAGAAAAAAGTAGTTCTGCGCAAGGAGGTTAGTAATGGACTGTAAAAAAGAAGAGAATGAAAAAGAGTGTGCATGCAAGGACACAACCTGCAAGAATCACGGAATCTGCTGTGATTGCATAAAAAATCATAGAAAACTCGGTAACCTGCCGAGATGTTTGAGAAAATAAAAAAACCTGAACGCGCGGGCCCCGGAAAGCGACCGCCCGGGGAATTTCCGGACAACATTTTAGGGGGAAGATGCAGGTTATTAACAGCAAAAAATTTGCAAGAAGAGCGGTGCTATTGGGGTTCTTGTCTATGAATTGCCTTTTTGCGGAGTTCCAAAAACGCTTGTTTTAAAAGTTCCATGTTTGCCTGTGAAACCTATGAGATCCCGCCGCTTAAAAAGCAATAGTAAAACATCAGCTACTTAGGGAGTTCTCCGCCATATTTGTTAATAAACCTGCCGCCCCTTTACCGTTCCAGTATGCCAGAGTGTCTCCAAGTGCTTGTAAGGCAGGTTCGTAGCCCTGTACCTGAATGTTATGAATGGAGCAGGACTTTTTTCACGTTGACTTCTCATGTTTCTTGTTATAATATAGTAATTCACCAAATATAGCTCGAAAATTCCTTAAGGAGGAAGTATTATGGCAAAGATTTATATTGAGAAGGACGCAGATCTAAAGAATTTGAAAGGCAAAACAGTGGCGATCATCGGTTTTGGCAACCAGGGCCATGCCCAGGCGGCAAACCTGAGAGACAGCGGAGTAAATGTTATTGTTTGCGAACTCGCAGGGACTCCGGCGTATGAACTGGCAAAGAAAGAGAAATTTAAGATAGTATCCGTAGAAGACGCAGCCAAAGAAGCCGATTTGATACAAATACTTACCCAGGATGACCTTCAGGCGAAGATCTACAAAGAATCTATTGCCAAATATATGAAAAAAGGAAAGACCCTGGTTTTCTCTCACGGCTTCAATATTCATTTTGACCAGATTCTTCCGCCGGCAGAAATTGATGTTATCATGATAGCCCCTAAAGGCCCCGGCTTTTTGGTGCGGACCCAGTATGAAGCGGGCAGGGGTGTTCCCGCGTTAATTGCTATCTATCAGGATGCTTCAGGTAAAGCCAAAGACACCGCGCTTGCGTATGCCAAGGCCATCGGGGCGACCCGGGCCGGAGTTCTTGAAACTACTTTCAAAGAAGAGACCGAAACCGATCTGTTCGGCGAACAGGCCGTACTTTGCGGCGGCGCTTCGGCGCTCGTTAAAGCGGGTTTTGAAACTCTCGTTGAAGCCGGTTATCAGCCGGAAGTTGCGTATTTCGAATGCCTGCATGAACTTAAACTTATCTGCGATCTAATGTATGAATACGGGATCCAGGGCATGAGAGCCAGGGTTTCGACGACCGCAAGGTATGGCGACCTGGTCGTAGGCCCCCGTATTGTGAATGATGAAACCAAGAAGGAAATGAAAAAGATCCTTGAAGAAATTCAGACCGGAAAGTTTGCCAAGGGCTGGTTAGCCGAGAACCTGGTAGGGCGGCCGCAGTTCAACGCGCTCATGAAGAAGGATAATGTCCACTTGATAGAAAAAGTAGGTAAAGAATTAAGAGGGATGATGAGCTGGCTTAAAAAATAAAAACCGGTTGTTCAGGAAAAACCAAAGAAGAAAAAAAGGGGGCGTTTATAACGCCCCCTGTAACAAAAGAGGACAATGGAAATTATAAAGCAAAAAATAAAACCGGTAAATAAAGGAATGGCGAAGCAGGAAATGTTCATTCCCGCAATGCTTGTATTTGCCGTGTTTGGCGGGCTGGCTCTGGGCAATTATCTTTACTGGCCGAGGGATACGCAATGGATAGGGCTTATCCTTAATGCTGTTGGAATAATACTGTTTATATTCCTCTATTATTTTTACCGTGATCCCGAAAGAAATATAACAGCCGGAGAACAGGATATTGTCTGTCCTGCCGACGGAAAGATCGTGGGTATTGAAGAGGTCTCCGATGCCCCCGGTGTAAAAGGCCGCTATATCAGAATAAGCATTTTTCTGAATGCGTTTAACGTGCATATTCAAAGAATGCCGATAACGGGCAAAGTTCTTAATATTACCGTGTTACCAGGGCTCCTTTTACCGGCGTTCCATAAAAACGCCGGGACAAAAAACAAACAAAATATTATTTTAATAAAGGGAGACATAACCGCGGTGGTCAAGCAGATAGCCGGGGTGCTGGTTCACAGGCCTGTGGCCTGGGTGGAAACCGGCGAGGAACTGCTTGCCGGGGACCGGTTCGGGATGATAACTTTTGGTTCGAGAGTGGAACTCTTTGTTCCCTCTTCCTGCAATATTACCGCGCAGGAAGGGGATATTGTGACAGGAGGGACCACTCTGCTCGGGAAATATCACAAAAGTGTATCAGAAAAAAAGCACCCTGCGGAAAAGGGCTTGAAAAAATAGATGAAAAACAAATTTTCAATTATTCCCAATCTGCTGACTACCGGTAATCTAATTTGCGGCTTCCTTGCTATATTGATAGCCTTAACAGATGCCTTGAAACTGACTTTTTATAGTGACTTTATCAACCCGTTCATACTTTCGAGCTGGTTAATACTGGGTGCAATGATCTTTGATATGCTGGATGGGATAGTTGCCAGGCTTACCCGGACGGATAGCCAGTTCGGCAAGGAGCTGGATTCTCTTGCCGATCTTACCTCGTTCGGGATAGCGCCGGCGGTGATCTTGTACCTTTCTGTCCTCTGGCGGCTTGGAAAAATTGGTATAGGTATCGCGGCGGCTTACGCGGTCTTTGCGGCCTTCCGTTTAGCCAGGTTCAATGCCATGAAAAAAGAAGATCTAAAGAATTTTACGGGACTGCCCACCCCTGCGGCAGCGGGAGTGATGGTTTCTTATGTGCTCTTCGCGCAATGGGGAGAGTGGTACTACGTGACCATACCGCATCCCAACAGCCTGGCGATGATCAACTGGTATAACGTGACGGTAACAAAGTTCAATGCCTATTTTTTGCCCGGGTTGATGATAGTTATAGCTCTGTTAATGGTGAGCAATATTAAATTTATCTCTTTAAAAAAATATGTTAATAAAGAGAAAGCGCCGTTCATAGTGATAGTCTCGACAGGTTTGGCGGCTCTGGTATTTTTTCTGAGGCCGGAACCCATGTTTTTTGCCGTTACCCTGGGCTATGTAATAATAAGCCTGATCAATGACGGTTACTTGAAACTAAAAAAAATTAAAGGAAGGGATTTTCCAAAGAAAGTCAAAAAACTCGGTTCGTAAAAGCAGGATAAAAACAAAACAGGAGAAAAGTTATGAAAGACAGAATAATGATATTTGACACGACACTCAGGGATGGAGAGCAGGTTCCCGGAGCTTCGCTTACCAGATTTGAAAAACTGGAGATAGCAAGACAGCTGGAGAAACTTAACGTGGATATTATTGAGGCGGGTTTTCCTTTTTCTTCTCCCGGCGATCTGGAATCGGTAAAAGAGATCTCCAAAGCTCTTAAAAGGCCGGTAATTGCGGGGCTGGCACGGGCGGTAAAAAAAGATATTGACGCCTGCCGGGACGCGCTAAAACCGGCAAAACGCCCGAGGATACATACTTTTATCGGGACTTCGGATATACACGTGAAATTTATTACCAATACTACCCGGGAAGAGGTTTTGCGGCGCTCCATTGAAGCCGTTAAGCTTGCGAGGAACTATTGCGATGACGTGGAATATTCCGCGATGGATGCCACGCGCACGGATTTTGATTACCTGTGCAAGATAGTGGAAGAGACCATCAAGGCCGGAGCAAAAACAATTAACATTCCTGACTCAGTGGGTTATTCCGAACCGGCGGAACACGGAAAACTCATCAAAGATCTTATGAATGCGGTACCGAATATAAACAAAGCTGTGATTTCGGTTCACTGCCATAATGATCTTGGCATGGCCACGGCAAATTCGCTTTCCGCTGTTATGAACGGCGCAAGGCAGATAGAATGCACGATCAACGGGCTCGGAGAAAGAGCAGGAAATGCCGCTCTGGAAGAAGTGGTAATGGCCCTCAAGGTAAGAAAAGACCTTTATAATTTTGATACCGCTATAAAGACCGAAGAGATCTACAGGGCCAGTAAACTTGTTGCCCGTTACACGGGGATACCGGTACAGCCGAACAAAGCTATCGTGGGACAGAATGCTTTCGCGCATGCTTCCGGTATTCATCAGGATGCTATCCTTAAAAAAGAATCAACCTTCGGTATCATGTCCCCGAAGTCCATAGGTATAACAGGCCATGAACTTGTGCTGACAAGCCGTTCGGGCCGTCATGCGCTTTCTCACCGCCTGCTGGAGCTCGGGTTTGTGGTAACAGCGGAGGAACTGAATGCCATCTATGTCAAGTTCCTGGTCATTGCCGATAAAAAGAAAGAGGTTTTTGACGAAGACTTAATGGCGCTTATGGAAACAGAAGGCAAAAAAGGTTTTGACGCGTCCTATATCCTTGAAGATATCTATGTGGCCACCGGTATGAAAATAACACCCATGGCTACGGTAGAGGTCAAGGTAAAAGGTGTATCTTTTAAAGCGGCAGCGATAGGCGACGGGCCGGTGGATGCTACCTATAAAGCCATTAACAGTATAGTCAAACAGGATGTAACCCTGCTGGATTATCAGCTCCGGGCGATAACCGGAGGCAAGGAAGCCCAGGGAGAGGTAAGCGTCAGGATAAAAAAAGGCAAAGTAGAAGTTAACGGGAGAGGCCTTTCTACCGATGTTATTGAAGCCAGCGCCAGGGCGTATCTTGACGCGCTTTCCAAGATGGAGCGGGCTAAGGCCGCTGATGGCACAGATAGGAAAAAGAGATGACACAGATGTTTGTTTTGCTGTTGACGGTTTATAGTAGAAATAGATTTTGTATCAATAAATAATATACAAAAGGAGCAGTATTATGGGAATGACGATCACTGAAAAAATACTCGCGGCTCACGCGGGGAAGAAAGAAGTCCGGCCGGGAGATCTTATCTGGGCCAAGCTTGATATTGCGCTGGGCAATGATATAACTGCCCCGATCGCGATAAGCGAATTCAGGAATTCGGGTGCCGGGAAGGTATGGGATAAGAATAAAGTTGTCCTGGTGCCGGACCATTTTACGCCGAACAAGGATATCATGTCGGCGGAACAGTCCAAGATCCTCCGTGATTTTTCCCGGGAACAAAAACTTAAGTTTTATTTTGAGGTTGGCGAAGTCGGCGTGGAGCACGCGCTGCTTCCGGAAAAAGGCATCGTGACTTCCGGGGATGCCGTTATCGGCGCGGATTCGCATACCTGCACTTACGGGGCGCTTGGTGCTTTTTCGACCGGTGTCGGCTCTACAGATCTGGCCGCGGCCATGATCTCCGGCAAGGTCTGGCTTAAGGTCCCGGAAGCGATGAAATTTGTATTTGAAGGAAAACTTTCTAAATGGGTTTCAGGCAAGGACCTTATTCTCAAAATAATCGGGGATATCGGGGTTGACGGGGCGCTTTACCGTTCTATGGAATTCACCGGAGAGGCGATCAGGTCTCTTTCCATGGAAAGCCGGCTTTCCATGTGCAATATGGCTATAGAAGCAGGCGGTAAGAACGGAATAATCGAACCGGATGAGATCACAAAAAGATATTTGAAAGGCCGGAGTATCCGGAAACCGGTGTTTTATTCAAGTGATAAAGACGCGAAGTATGTTTCTGTTACGGAGTATGACGCTTCCAAACTTGAACCTATGGTGGCCTTTCCCCATCTGCCTTCTAATACGAGGCCTATCAGTAAGGTGGGTAAAGTCAGGATAGACCAGGTTGTTATAGGTTCCTGCACCAACGGAAGAATTGAGGATATGCGCATTGCCGCGAAGTTGATGAAAGGAAAAAAGGTTGCGCCCTATGTAAGAACCCTTATAATTCCCGCGACCCAGGCTATCTTTAAGCAGATGATCAAAGAAGGCCTTATGGAGGTCTTCGTGGACTGTGGCGCGGCGGTTTCAACTCCGACTTGCGGTCCCTGCCTTGGCGGACATATGGGAATACTTGCTGCAGGTGAAAGAGCGCTGGCAACGACAAACAGGAATTTTGTCGGCAGGATGGGTTCACCGAAAGCGGAAGTGTACCTGGCGAATCCTGCGGTAGCAGCCGCAACCGCGATATTTGGAAGAATAGCGTCTCCTGAAGAGCTGTAATTACCAATTAATTGATCCTTCCCGTTTCGGGAGAGGAGCATAAGGAAATGGAGGGTTTATGATTTTTACCGGAAAAGTTTTTAAATACAGGGATGATGTAAATACTGATGAGATCATTCCGGCCAGATATCTTAATACTTCTGACCCTAAGGAACTTGCCAAACATACCATGGAAGACATTGATAAGGATTTTATGAAGAAGATGAAACCCGGAGATATTATTGTCGGGGAAAAGAACTTCGGCTGCGGTTCTTCCAGGGAACACGCGCCTATCGCCATTAAGGAAGCAGGCGTCTCGTGCGTTATTGCCAAAAGTTTTGCGAGAATATTCTACCGTAATTCTTTTAATATGGGCCTGCCGATACTGGAAAATCCAAAAGCAGTTGATGGTATAAGCAGCGGGGACCTTGTTGAGGTGGATACCGTGAAAGGCGAGATAAGGAATAAGACTACCGGAAAGACCTTTGCGGTAGCACCTTACCCTGTGTTCATGCAGGAATTGATAAAAGCCGGCGGCCTTATTAAATACGTGGCGAAAAATAACAGGTAAATTATAAAAGCCCCGCCTGAAAGACCGCGGGGCTTTTAATTGGAGAAAAATGACGGGTAAGAATACCTGGAGCGCAAAAATTAAAAGGACTTTTACAGCGGTTCTGCCTGTAGCCGGGAACCGTAAAGGCTCCTGCTTGTCCTGCGGAGACTGCTGTAAACTTCCCAATGTTTGTCCTTTTCTCGCCTTTAATGCTCTAAAAAAATCAGTATGCACCGTCTATCCGGTAAGGCCGCTTAATTGCAGAAAGTATCCCAGAACCAAAGAAGAGTGGATAACGGAAGGAAATTGCGGCTATAGATTTGAATAAGCAGCGTTTTTAGCCCGCCAGTATTCAGCCCGGTATTAATTTGTCAACGAAAAGCTCTCCCGGTCCAACGGTCAACAGTATCAGTAATTTATTTTTTAAAAACCGGGCGTATTTTTATTGACAAGCCGCGGTAAATTTCTTATAATGGTATTGATAATCATTATCAGTAATTGCGGAGGGACTGCTTGGAGCATTCTGAAGTAAAAGCCATATATAATAAATATATACGGGAAAAAAACTTAAGAGATACCAAACAGAGGGAATTTATAATAGAGGAATTTCTGTCTTCAAAAAAGCATATTACTGTCGAAGAATTGCACGGGCAATTAGAGAAAAGAACCGGTAATATCGGCATAGCGACCATTTACAGGACCCTGAAGGTTATGTGTGAATGCGGGCTGGCTAATGAAATTAAATTAGGCCGGGAAAAAGCAAGATATGAGCAGAGCTTCGGGTACGAACATCACGATCATCTTATATGCGAAAAATGCGGAAAATTTATTGAAGCAAAAGATGAGCGGATAGAAAAATTACAGAAGGAACTTGTAAAAAAATACGGCTTCTCGCCAAGAGCGCATAAGCTGGAAATTTACGGTTTGTGTTCCGCCTGCAAACAGAAAAGGCGGAAAGATGGGTGAAATAAAAAAAATAATTATCGCGGGAAATCCCAATGTCGGCAAGAGCGTGATCTTCAACGCGCTTACCGGAAGTTACGCTACGGTCTCTAACTACCCCGGAACGACCGTGGAGGTTTTTCGCGGGAAGACTAAAGCAGGCGGGGAAGATTTTGAAGTTGTTGATACGCCCGGGATGTATTCGTTTGTTCCTGTTACCGAGGAGGAAAGGGTCTCCAGAAATATTATTTTAGCCGAAAAACCGGTCCTTGTTATTCATGTCATTGATACAAAGAACATAGAAAGAATGCTGCCTTTTACGATCCAGCTTATAGAGGCCCGCCTGCCCGTAATACTTGTACTGAATATCATGGATGAGGCCGACCGCCTGGGCCTTAAACTTAACATAAAACTCCTGGAAGAACAGCTGGGGATACCCGTAGTTTCTTCTATCGGGACGATGGGGAAAGGTATTACGGCCATAAGAGAAAAAATTACCGGCTATGCCGCGTTAGAAGCGTCAACTTTAAAGATCGTCTATGACCCTGCTATTGAAAAGTTTATCAATGACTCCGGGCTGGACCGGCTCCGGGCTCTGCTGGTATTGCAGGATGACACGGAGATAATTAATACCCTGAAAAAAGAGAAAAAAACCGTATTTAAGGAACTTGAACCGAAAATAGAAAAATTGAGGGAAAAATACGCGCAGCCGTTGAGTTACCTTATCGCTTTGGCCCGCCAGCAGTCCGCTACCGGGATAGTCGAAGAGGCAAAAGAAAAAAAAGAAAAACCGGCCGGTAATTTTACCGAGAAACTGAGCCGGCTTACCATGAATACTTTTTCAGGTTATATTCTGCTTGCCGCAGTGCTCTATTTCGGGCTGTATTTATTTGTCGGGAAGTTCGGCGCGGGTTTTCTGGTAGATCTTATGGAAAAAAAGGTATTTGGCGAGTGGTTGATCCCTCCTGCCGCGAAATTTATTGAAAATATTTTTCCCTGGAAAGCGGTGCAGGATATCTTTATAAATGACTACGGGATCGTGACGCTGGGCATGCGGTATGCTTTTGCTATCATACTTCCCATTGTCGGGACCTTTTTCTTCGTGTTCGCGATAATTGAAGACACCGGTTATTTGCCGCGCCTGGCCATGCTCATAGACCGGGCTTTTAAAAAGATAGGCCTGTCCGGCCGGGCGGTAATTCCCCTGGTTTTGGGCCTGGGTTGCGGGACAATGGCCACCATGGTAACCAGGACACTCTCTACAAAACGGGAACGGCTTATTGCGACACTGCTTTTAGCGCTGGCCATTCCCTGCTCGGCTCAGCTCGGGGTCATCATGGCCATACTTTCGGGTTTACCCGTTATTCTTTTCATCTGGCTGGCCGTAATTAATGCGGTTTTTATCACCGCGGGTATCCTTTCGGCAAAGATATTGCCTGGGGAAGCACCTTCATTTTTTATGGAGGTGCCGCCACTGCGTCTTCCTAAACTATCAAACCTTTTCATGAAAACCTATACACGTATGGAATGGTATTTAAAAGAGGTAATGCCGGTTTTTCTCGCGGTCAGCCTGCTTATGTGGTTCGCCGATTATTCCGGGCTGCTAAAACTGGCGATCAGATTATCCTTCTATCCTTTAAGCGTGCTCGGCCTTCCTCTTTCCACGGCCACGGTTTTCATTATGGGTTTTTTTAGAAGAGATTATGGAGCCGCCGGGCTGTATGATATGTCCAGGATCGGCCTCCTGACACACAACCAGATGCTGGTGTCTGTGGTCGTTATGACCCTTTTTTTACCCTGTATTGCCCAGCTTATTATGATGATAAAAGAAAGAAAACTCGGGACGGCCATGGCCCTGACAGGCGTGGTAACGGTAATCGCTTTTGGAACAGGTTTTATCTTAAACCTGGCCTTGAATATATTTAAAATAGTATTGTGATTTTGAGCTATACGAAAAAGGAGCAAGTCCATGATAATGCATAAATCGGAAGAGATACTGGAAGGCCTCTATATTAATATTTTTGAGAAGAAAAAAAAGTCAGTCACGCCTTCTTATCTGGGAATAACCGGGGATAACGCCGAGGTCAAAGAATTATTAAAAAAAGGCCTGGTTGTATTGCAGGGCGAAAATCTTAAACTTACAAAAGACGGTGAGGTGGAAGCCCGGGATGTGGTGCGGCGCCACCGGTTGGCAGAACGGCTGCTTACCGATGTTTTTGATATGAAAGGCGCGGGTGTTCACAGGTCCGCGTGTGAATTTGAACATATACTGCACCGGGGGATAGACGAGCAGATCTGCCGATTGCTTGGCCACCCGACTACCTGCCCGCATGGCACCAATATACCGGAAGGTAAGTGCTGCAAAGAAAAAGGCATCAAGGATACACGTGTTATCTCCCCGCTTTCACTTTTAAGGCCGGGAGAAAAGGGAAAGATCTCCTACATTCAAGCCGGGGATCAGGCAAAACTCCAGACCATAATGGCCATGGGTGTGCTTCCGGGGATGGAGGTCGGCCTGCTTTCAAATTTTCCTTCCTACTTGTTTAAACTGGGTAATAGCCAGTTTGCGGTAGATGAAACTATAGCAAGACAGGTCTTTGTAAGGATCACAAAGTGATAAAAATATTCAACAAGTAGTTGATATATTTTTATCATCCTGAGCGGTACTAAGCGAAGGATCCCTGTTTTCAAGAGAGAGCAAGTAGTTGAAATATTTTTATCATCCTGAGCGGTACTAAGCGAAGGATCCCTGTTTTTAAGGGAGAGCAGGCAGTTGAAATATTTTTATCATCCTGAGCGGTACTAAGCGAAGAATCCCTGTTTTCAAGAGAGAGCAGGCAGTTGAAATATTTTTATCATCCCGAGCAGTATTAGGCGAGGGATCTATGCTTTTAAAATTAGAAAATAGAGCGGAGCCTGAAAGGGCTTCCAGACCGGACAAAGCTGGCGTTCCGGCGGGCAAGCCGGAACAAAACAAAAAACCGGATTGTCAATAATAGTGAGGAAACAGTGGATAAAACAAAAAAACCAAAATTACCCCTGATTTTTAAGATCGGAGTGGCATTTTTAATAATTTCCCCGTTTAGATATTTGTTACTGCTGGGAATACCTTTGCTTCCCTATTCAAGGACCGTTAAGGTCGGACTGGGTTCTGCGGTTTTCATTGTTGCTGAAATATTGTTCTGGATAGGCGCTTTTCTTGTGGGTGAAGAAGTGATCAGAAAATATAAAGAATATCTGGATCCGCGAAAGTATTTCAAAAAAAAGGAAAAAAAACCGCATCCTGAGAAAAAGACTTAGCTATCCGTATTTACCTGATATGACCAGGTGAGGATTTCTATTTAATAATAAAGGGAATCGAACGGTCTTTGTCGGTAAAACATGAATAGCCCGGTGTT
>CAITEH010000032.1 GCA_903891415.1 Candidatus Firestoneibacteriota bacterium | reverse complement strand
GCCTTGTTTCCCTGCGCGTCAAAAGTTTCCTGGGTTATGCCGTATTCGGCGTTCCCTTCCGTGCCATACCTGACACGCAGAGCCGTAACGGGAATGGCCCCTGCAGGGCCTTTTAATTCCGTGATCGAGGCCTTAAGTCCCCTGATAGGTTTGTTTGAGCCTGCCACTACCTTTCCCGAATAAATGCCGTTTTTTGCCCCGGAAAGCAGCAGGGGCTGGAGTACTTCGCAGGGATCGCCGAAATCAGTGGTATAATCTCCGCGCAAAATACTGCCGTTCCAGACCCGGAAACCCTGCGGGCGGGAGCCGCCGGCTTCTATTCTTTCCTGGAGCGCTGTCGCAAGGCGGATCTCGCGCAGTTCACAGGTATTCCATTGCAGATCATAGACAAATTCATCCCCGCCGGGGCCGCCCCCGCTCTTTGTTTTTTTCTCGTCAACTATTTTATTATAGGGCGCGCGGACTATCTCCACGGCCAGGACATTAAGGCCTTTTTTTAAAAGTTTACCCGGTAGCTCCAGATCGGCAAGAGCGCGGTCCTGCATCTTAAGCCGGGCAAGGTTCTCCCCGCTTGGTTTGGGCGCCCGTATCATTTTACCGCCGGACATGACAAAGCTTCCCTCTTCCGCAAGCAGGATACCTTTGGTGTCAAGAAAGGCCTCCGCGGGATAAGCTTCAGCCAGAGGAGGATTGGCGCCGGCAGGCAGCTGCGCGCGTTTAACCTCTTCACCGTTCAGGTAAACGATTACCCCGCCGCGGTAGGTAATATTGAGCATAATATTTTTTATCCTTAACGGGTCGGCAACATTAAATTTGCCGCGGAAAAGAGAGCGGGAGACAAACGGCGTCTTACAGCTCATAGTGACCGGGCCCCGGAGCCAGGCCGAGTCATCAAAATCCGGGCTGTTCCAGTCCTTCGCTGGCGCGGCGCTTTCTTTATTCAGCCAGTATTTTTCATAGGCAATAGGTTTTGTTCCGGAGGAAAAGGTAATCTCAGGAGATTTGAGGACGGAGAACATCCGCCAGGTGCCGTAGTTATCCAGAACGGCAGTGCCGGAGGCCTTTTCTCCGGCAAAGCTCCCCGGGCCGGAAAAACTTAAAATAACTGCCGCAAGAAGATAGACCGGGATGAACCGTTTGAGAAATAATCTTGTTATTTTCATGCATTCTCCTTTTTAAATAGTAATATAAGTTTACAATGACATAAATATTTATACAAGCAAAATATAAACTTCTGTCAAAATATAAACTTCTTTAATTTGCTTTCCCCCGTACTTTAGCTTCCGGAAGAGTAGGTTTCAAAATGGAATCCCCCCGCTGTATCCGGTCAAAAAGGGTAGGCATATTACCGGTGACCTTATGATAGTACTCCCTGTCCCGGTCTTCTGCGATCATCTGGCGGACAAGTTTTTCCAGCTTTACCGGCTCCTCATTTATTTTCTTAAGCCGTTCCGGCATCCCGCAGCAGTCATAAGCCCCCTTTTTGAGAAGGGCCGCCAGCTCTGCTTCATCTTTGGGAATAGAATGCAGATAACTATAATACATTCCGACGTTCAGCACCCTGTGCCCGTCGGAGTTGCTTATTGGATGAGCGTTTGCCAAACGGAGCAGTTCCTTTATCTTATCCTGGTTGCTGACCGAGAAGGAGATCTCAATGGCATCCGGCGGGTAAGCCTTAATATCCACCAGCAGCTCCTTTCTGTAACGGAAAGGATGGGCCAGTGCCAGAAAGCCGCCGCGTGCTCTTACCAGGGCATGCAGGTCCGCGTATTTCCAGCCGGGGTTCTTTTCCAGGGAGGGTTCCTGAAAACCGATAACTACAAACTCCTCTTTTTCTGCTGTATTTACCTCAATCCCCTGGAAAACGCGGAACGGGGCGAATTTTTTATTTAATTCTTCCACCCGCTCGCGGGCAATATATTTATCGTGGTCGGTAAAAACCAGCCCATCCAGGCCGTAACCGGCGGCGGCCCGTACCATATCCTCTTCGCAGTCCACCGCGCAGGCCGAGCGCTCTTTTGCGTGCACATGACAATCTATCTTCATATACTGACTGCTCCTTTTGAGAACCGTTTTTTACTTCTTTCCGAGTTTTTTCTCGACTTCCCCGGCCAGCATAAAGAGTGTTTCGGTGCGGTCTTCCCAGCCGGAGCTGATAAACCAGTTGTGTGAAGCAATACCTGCCTGTCTCGGATTGGACGGGTCATAACCCATATGGTTGTTCAGCTGGCTATAAACAAGGTCCAGATCCTGTAATCTTTCGGCAAGCGCCTTCTCGCAGCGTTCTTTAAGGTCTTTACCCAACTGGGCCCTTTTTGCTTCCTCCGAAAGAACGCGTTCGATAGCGATACGGGCCTCGCATTCCTGCAGGCCTTCCAAAAAATTAAGATAATGGTGGTTTGCTGCCGGGCCCCCGGGGCCGGGCGCGAGCAGGGAGCAGTAAATATCCAGGTTACGCCAGTTGCTTTGCGGATAGCGGTTATATATTCTTCCCCTGCGCTCGCCCTTGCTGTCTTTCAGGACATTCCAAAATTCCCCGCCCAGCCGGCCGACACCTCTTTGATCTCCGGTTATGGCCATCTCCGGATATGAGCGCCAGGCGCTTGTAGGAAATTTGTCAAATTCTCCAAGCCGGGTAAAGCGGGCCAGGATCTCGGGATTTTCCGATCTCCAGCCCATAAGGCTCGTTTCTTTGTTATCTCTGGCCATGCTCAGCGCCCAGACCTTGGTCTGGTAGGCAATTTTTGTAAGATCATAGGCCGCCGGCCCGCCGCCAAAATGAGCATGCACCACCCAGGGTACCGAGGGAAGCAGCCCGGACCAAAAAGCCACTTCAGGTTTTGTCGGCCAGGCATCATTCATCATCCCCAAAGCTGCGGCCTTTTCCAGGCCCCGCTTCTTCATGCGGGCCATAAGCTCCTCCGCGAGGGGTTTCCAAAGCGCTCTGCTGCCGTCCTCCGTATATTTTGGAAGTTCAATATTTCTGCTTTTTTCCGTATCCAGCAGGGTGACTACCGGGCCTTTTCCTAAAACCACTTTATTCTGGATCATCACTTTGAGCAGTGTTTCCTGTTCGCTTTTATTGGCAGCGACAGCATCATGCCCTTCCTGTATCATGTAAACATCCCACACGAAGAATATCACCATTTTGGGCTTGCCCATATTCTTCACGGCCAGGTCCAGGTACTTCTCCATGACCGAGAAATCATATTCGTATTTATTTTCCCCTTTTTTTATCCACCTGACCATGGTCTCACCGTGGCCGTAATTGGTCTCGGCAATGAGCGGCACATAAAGTATGCGGCTGCCGGAATCGCCTATGAGTTTCAGGGACTGCGCCACAAGCTCCCAGTGTTTTTCAGACCAGAGCGGTACATTATATTCAAGCGCAAGAGTATCAGGAGATTGTATAATTTCCACAAAGGTCCTGAAATTGTCGGGGTCCGGCAAAGCCCAGCCCGCTACTTTAAGTTCCAAAGGCACAGTGACCGGCGCCTCCCCTTTAACCTGTATGTTTATGGCGCCTGAATAAGTACCCGGAGCGGCATCTTTGGGCACCTTGATTGTTATAAATACGGGTAAGACCGCGCCCGGAGCCCGGGGGCCAGGTTTTACCGGAGTGAACTTAAGCGCTTTATTATTACTTACCGGCACCTTCTCCAAAACATCATCGGAAATACAGCCCAAAAGATTGGCTTCAGCGGGATACGGCGAGAGGAAGGGATAGGTACTATAAGGTATATATAAATAATCCTGTCCCCAGGGATAGCCATAGCGGATCCTTACCTGAGCGGGCGGAATAACTCCCGCCTGGCCCGCAAGCTCAGAAACCGTCACTTTAACGCCCGCAAGGGGTTTTGTTGACCCGAGCACGACCTTCCCGGAAAAACTGCCATTCTTTGTTCCGGCTATTTCCACAGGATAGAGCTTTTCATTCGGGTCGCCGAAATCCATATCATAATCATTTGCTAAAAGGTTATTATTCCAGACCTGCAGGCCTTCGGGGCGGTTAGTATTTGGGACCAGGCCTTCAACGCTCTCCGCGGTAAGTTCCAGCCGTTCAAGATAACAGGTATTCCAGGCTAAATTACAGAATTTAGTCTTCGGATCTTTTTTTTCATATACAACTTTATCGTAAGGAGCGCGGACAAGCTCGCACTCAATAACATTTACTCCTTTTACCAGGAGTTTTGCCGGAATAAGAACACCGTCCAGGACGCGCCGGCGCATAAGCTTCTTAGGGTCTTCCGGTTTCAAAGAGCGGTCAGTTTCATTCACCAGGAGCGCGCCATTCCCCGCGATAAAAGCTTCAAGAGGATAGGCCTCGGCCAGGTCTTCAGCTTTCTTTATATTTGCCCTCGCTACCTCCTGCCCGTTCACGTATATTACCGCGCCGCCCTGAAAGCCGGCGCTTACTCTTAACTCCCGTACCCTGGCAGGGTCGGTAACGTTAAATTTGCCGCGAAAACAAGCACGCGCGAGATAGGGGGTGTAACCCGCCATATATATAGATCCCCGGAGCCATTTGTGGTCGTCAAAGCCGGGCTCGGTCCAAGCTGCCGCCGGCGGCGGGGTTTCCCGGTCCATCCAGCTTTGTTTTAAAAAGAGCGGCTGTACCCGGGTCCCGTCTTGAATTACAGGCGGTTTAAAAACATTATATATCCTCCAGAAACTATAACTGTCCAGCACCGTGAACTTTTCGGCAGAGGTAAGACCACAGGGAATTAATACTGCGAGTAAGAGAACAAGCGCCGCGGAGGCATAAACCCTTACCGGCCTAAAGCTCCGTTTACTACAAAAAGTCGTAAACAAATATGAACCGTTCATATTTTATCCTTTCCATCAACAGGGTATTGTCAAACTTCTTTTGACAAATTTTGTTTTTATTCTATATCTATAAGTGTTTTGTTAAATTTAGATTGCCTCATCTTTTTCTTGTCATTTTCCTCTTGCCCGGAAAAGACCCGCAATAGACTGTTTACTTTTTTGCAAATTTTTTCTCAACTTCCGCCGCGAGAGAAAAGAGCGTTTCGGACCGGGCCTGCCAGCCCGAACCTATAAACCAGCTGTTAGCGGCTATTCCCGGCGGGGTAGTGGGGGTCTGTCCGAACCGGTTGAACAGGGAACTATTATTCACGCTTACTGCCTGCAGTCTTTCAAAAAGCGCTTTTTCACAGCGGTCTTTCAGGTCTTTTCCCAGAAAGGACTTCCTGGACTCATCCGAGAGCACGCGTTCAATAACTATTCTCGCCTCACATTCCTGAAGGCCTTCAAGCAGCAGGAGGTAATGAGTACAGATACCCGGGCCCTTTTCCCCGGGGGTAAGCATCGAATTATAGATGTCCAGGTTCCGCCAGTTGCTTTGAGGATAACGGGAATAGACCCTGCCGCTGCGCTCGCCGCGCCTGTCCCTGACCACCTTCCAGAAATCCCCGCCGATCCGGCCTATGCCGCGTTGATCACCCGTGATAGCCCGCTCCGCGTAAGCACGCCAGGTGCTATTGGGATAATTATCAAATTCCACGTCCCGGTTATAACGCCCCAGCAGATTCCCCGCCTCGGACTTCCAGCCCATCAGGCTCTCTTCCCCCGCGTCTTTAATAGACCAGACCCTGGTCTGGTAGCAGATAGGCGCCAGGCCATAGGCGGTGGTTCCCGCTCCAAAATGCGCGTGAACGGCCCACGGCACGCCCGGAAGGAGGCCCGCCCAAAAAGCTACTTCAGGTTTTGTCGGCCAGGCGTCATTCATCATACCCAGGACCATGGCCTTCTCCAGCCCGCGCTTCTTCATATTCTTCTTGAGCTCTTCGGCCAGATCCTGCCAGAGTGCCCTGCTTAACGGGTCAGAATACATGGGCAGGACCAGCCTTTCGGTATTCCCCGCGTTCAACATTGTGACCACCGGACCGGAGACCGCAATATTTTCTTCCTTGCGCTTTTTAAGGATGCGTTCTTCCTCGTGCCCGGCGGTCGCGCCCGATTCGTGGTCTGCCGCCAGCATATAAACATCCCAGACAAAAAAGATGACCATTTTCGGCTTGCCCATATTTTTTTCGGCCGTATCCAGATATTTATTCATGACCGAGAGATCATACTCGTATTTTTTTCCGCTCTTTTTTATCCATCTGACCATCGTCTCACCGTGCCCGTAATTGGTCTCGGCAATTAAAGGTACATAGAGCACCCTGCTGCCCGATTCCCCGATAAGTTTCAGAGATTGCCCTATAAGTTCAAAATGTTTTTCCGACCAGAGCGGAACTTTATATTCCAGGGCCAGCGTGTCGGGAGACTGGATGATTTCCACCCAGGTCCTGAAATTGTCGGTATCCGGGAGAGCCCACCCGGCAACTTTGAGTTCCAGCGGGACGGAAACCGATTTTTCTCCGGCGGCCTGCAGGTTCACAGTTCCGGAATAATTCCCGGGAACCGCGTCTTTGGGTATTTTTACCGTGAAAAATACCGGAAGCACCGCTCCGTCCACCTGCGGGCCCGGGGTTACGGGGGTAATTCTAAGTGCCTTATTTTTGTTTACCGTCACACCCGCCGGAACTTCCTCAGAAATAGAACCCAGCATGCGGGCTTCCGCCGGGTAGGCGGAGAGAAAAGGCGTGGTATTGGAAATGACCTGCATATCCCCGCCCCAGGCATAACCATAGCGGATCCTTATACAGTCCGCGGGAATAACTCCCTGCGGCCCGGTAAGCCCGGTCGTGGAAACTTTTATTCCGGAAAGCGGTTTGGTGGAACCGAGTACGATCTTTCCTGAAAAGCTGCCGTTCCTTGTTCCTGTTATACTTATGGGATAGAGTTTTTCATTAAGGTCACCGTAATCCATATCATAATCATTGGCCAAAATATCGCTGTTCCAGGCCTGAAAACCCTCAGGACGGGCCACATTTTGCACCAGCCCTTCCCCGCTTGCGGCGGCAAGTTCCAGGCGTTCCAGGAAGCAGGTATTCCAGGCGAGATTCCAGAAGGTGTTTTTGGGATTTTTCTTCTCGTCCACTAACTTATCGTAAGGAGCCCTGATTATTTCGCATTCAATTATATTCACCCCTTTGACCAGGAGTCCTGACGGAACGGGAACAGCGTTCAACAGGCGCCTGCGCAGGGACTTTTTCGGATCTTCCGGCTTCAAGTTGCCCTCTTTTTCGGCCAGAAGCAGCGAACCGTCGTTTGCCGTAAAAGCTTCAACCGGATAGGGTTCGGCCAGGGCCGCGCCTTTCTTTATACCGGCTCTCGCGGCCTCTTTGCCGTTAATATATATGACTGCCCCGCCGTAAAAACTCGCGTTTATTTTTAGTTCCTTGACCCGGGACGGGTCTTTGACCGTGAATTTTCCCCGCAGGCAAAGTCTGGAAAGCCAGGGAGTATAGCTCGCGGCATAGATGGAGCCGCGGTTCCAGGTATGATCATCAAAGTCATTATTGAGCCAGGCGGAAGACGGCGGCGGGGTTTCCCGGTCCAGACAACTCATATTTAGATTAAGTGCTTTTGTCCCGCTTCCGGCAACTACTACCGGTGCTTTCAGCACGTTATAGAGCCGCCAGAAACTATAGCTGTCAAGAACCTTGACCTCCGCGGCCGTAAGGGTCAAGGACAAAAAGACCGGGAACAATACGGTAAAAAAAACGTAAAACCTGAAGTTTTCCCGCCACCAACGAAGATCAGAAAAAACTTTTTTTTGCATTTTTTTCCCTTGAGCCCGGCTCCGGCCGTTATTTTTCCATAATATAGATGTGCACCTCATGTTCTTTAAAACTGTCCTCAAATTCCCCGTCTTTTGCCGTAATATCCCGGTTTTCTTCATCTACGTTGATCTTCGTTTTTTCTTTCAGACCGCTCACAGCGAACACGGCCTTTTCTTCCTGCCGCTTCATATTCACCGCGAAGATGTACAGTTTATTGTCGTATTCTTTTACCAGGAGCTCTATATTTTTATTATCAGTTTTTACCTTATCTTTTACATCCGCGGAACAGAGAGGCCCCGTTAATTTTGTTATTTGTTTGTTTATTTTCCCTATCTCCTGCTTATTATTCTCCGGTACCCCGAACTGGGTGTAATACTTACTTTCACCTCTTTTAAGCGTGGAAGCCGGATTTCCGATCTGGTCCATAGCTACCCAGGAATGGGTAAAATATCCTATGGCTTTGCAGCCTTTTACGATAGCCATCCAGACCTCACAGCGAATTTCAAAAGGAAGCGGGTGCCGCTGTTTTGACGGGGTTATCCACTTGCTGCCTCCGTTCGCTTCTATCCAGGCATACAGGGGTTTTTTCCCTTCCATCAATTTATCAAGTTCGGTGGCCGCATCCGCGACCCAGAAAAGGCATTCGGGCATGTTATTGCCGTAGATGGGATAGGTATCATAGCCGATAAAGTCGGTCGCTTTCGCGTACTGTTTATAGAAAGAAAGATCCTTTCCTTTGTTCCCCGCGGAGTTGGCATCCGAGGTCTTTGCATAGCCCGTGGTCAGGGTCAGGAACATGAGATGGCCCCTGTCCGCTTTTTTACATTCTTCATAAACGGCAATAGATTCACTCATGGGAATTCTCGGAGCGGCCTTGTCTTTTCCCGCCATATCCGGCTCGTCCTTATAAAACCATCCAAGCAGAGCAGAATGTTCTTTCACGCTGTCGACCTCTTCTTTTTTATAGCCCAGGATGGTATAAACGCCATTTTTCTTTGCTTCGTCGCAATATTCCTTCGCGCTTGATTTATCCCCCTGCGCGGCATAGGTATTAAAACCCATTTCTTTTTGCTGTGCCATGCTGGTTTTCTTTTGCAGCCACAACATGATAGGGAAAAAGGGTTTGCCGTCCAAAAGCACCTCTTTATTTTTACCTATCTCAACCTTTGAAGCGCTCAGCTCCAGCGGTACGAGCAGGCAGCATAAAAGCACGCCGATCATGACTTTTCTCATAACTTCCTCCGGTATTTCAGTAGAATATTTTTTTTTAGCCGGGCACTAACACGCCCCAAGGCCTATTTTTTTGGAGTAATTATTATTTTCCCGCGGTCAGGTACCGCTTTCACCAGCGCGAAATTATTTTTTTCATTTTCAATCAGCTTCACTTCGGCCGGTTTTCCGCCTTGCACCGCTTCTACCGCCTGCCAGCTTTCCGGAACGCGCACTTTTAAGGTTAGCGGGTAATCAAATAAACTGTCGTCCATTTCATCGGTCAGCTCCAGGACTATCCGGTTGGGGCCGGCTTCTTCTACTTTTAATGAGGCCGTATCACGTTCCTGTCCATAAAGGGCTACCTGTCCAAAAAGCCCGCCCCAGAGTTGTTTTTCATTGTCTTTGTAAAAATTCAGCGCCGCCAGGGCCGCTTCTTTTCCTTCCGGTTTGCCGACATAATGAAATAAAACAACCAGCCAGCCCCTATAATTCTTGCTCCTTTGATCGAACATGGAGGCGGGATCGCCGAAAGCGGGAACGGTAACCCCGGGTTTGGGGATACCGGCGACCCTGGTCGCGGAATACGGTATGGCATTGGGCGGATTTATTCCTCCCAGCACACCCCGGGCCGCGAGGAAATATTTTCCGGCTGCCTTAGGGTCGTTATTATTTGAATATTTTGCCCCGCCGGCATAAGCCAGAAACCGTATCTTATGCCCCGGCAGGTTCGCTTCAAGCGTTTTAATGGATTCGGTACACTCCCATTCATAGCTCCAGCCGGGAGGCGGAGTACCGTCCTTATTGAAAGTGTGCCAGTGTGAATAGGAATGGGATTCAACTCCCTGCCCTTCCGCCAGGACTTTTTTATAAATATCCCAGGTGCCGTACATACCCGGATTATCTTTGCCGACACTTCCGGCGATCAGGAACCAGTTAACTTTTAAATTATAGAGCCTGCTCTGTTCCAGCCAGAACGGCACATCCATCGCGCAGTTATCATCAATGGTAATGCTCAAGGCGGCCAGTTTATCGTCTTCCCAGAGGCAGATAGCGGCTTCACCGGCTTTTGGCCAGGCCCGGTCCGTAACAGTAAATCTCGGTTTTACCGGAGTTTCCCAGAGATTAAATTTTTTGCCGGGAGCACCCGGTTCCGCAAAAAGCCCTACCGTCCCGGTAAACATGAAGAATAAAGCCGTAAAAACCGCCGCTATTTTCATCTGTTGCTCCGATTCTTTTAATTATCAATAGAGATGCAGTTCCCGGACTGACAAACAATTCAACCGGGCCTTTAACTATTTTTTCGGAGTAAGTATTATTTTTCCGCGGTCCGGAACCGCTTTCACCAGCACGAAATTATTTTTTTCATTTTCTATAAGCTTTACCCCAACCGGTTTGCCGTCCTGCTCCGCTTCTGCCGCTTTCCAGTTTTCCGGCAGGCGCACCTTCAGGGTCAGCGGATAAGCATATAACTTATCGTCCATGCCGTCGGTTAAATTCAGGACGATCCTGTCCGCGCTGCTCTCTTCCGTCTTTAAAGACGCGGTGTCCCGTTCGGCGCAATAGAGCGAAATATTCCCGTAAAGCCCGCCCCAGAGGTCTTTCTCATTTTTCTTATAAAATTCAAGGGCTATTTTGGCGGCTTCCTTCCCTTCCGGCTTGCCTACATAATGAAAAAGCACTACAGACCAGCCGCGGTAGTTGGACTTGTTCTTAGGGTCCAGCGTCGTCTCGGGATCCATCCAGGGTGTCTTAGGATCGCCGAAATTTGCTTTTGACATATACTTTATCATGGTATAGTCTATCTGGTTTGCGGAGTTAATACCCGTGCCTCCCCGGGCAGAAAGAAAATATTTTCCTGCTATCTTCGGGTCGTTATATTTCTGCCCCGGCCCGCCCGGGTAGGCCAGGAACCGGATCTTGTGCCCGGGAAGCCCGGCTTCAAGCATTTTTATGGACTCGGTACATTCCCATTCAAAACCCTTCCAACCGGGAGGAGGCGTGCCATCTTTGCCAAAATTATGCCAGTGCGAAACTGAATGTGATTCCACTTCATGGCCTTCCGCCAGCACTTTTTTCCAGAGCTCCCAGGTACCGCCCAGGGCTGCTTTTGGATCATTGACAGTTTCGGCAATAAGGAACCAGGTAACCTTAAAATTATTGCTCTTGGTCTGTTCCAGCCAGAACGGGACGTCGCCGCAGCAATTATCATCTATATTAATACTGTAAGCCGCGAGTTTGTCGTCTTCCCAGAGGCAAAGTGAGGCCTCTCCGGCCTTCGCGGGCCAGACTTTTTCCGTAACAGGAAATCTGGGTTTTATCGGGTCCCCGGCCAGATTGAACCTGCCTTTTTTGGCCTCCTCCCCGGCTAAAAAACCTGCGCCCAGAAGGATACAGCTCAATAAAATTATCTTAAACTTCATTGCCCCTCCTGTTTAATTATCTCCGTATTTTTTAAGGAACCTTCTATGCAGAACGAACACCAGACCCATATAGGCGGCTACCATCGCGGAAAGTATTAAAAAGAAGCCCGCAGGCGGGGTTACAAAGCCAAGTTTTTGCGCCCAGGGGGAAAGAATAAGGAACACTCCCGTACCCACCACCGCGAGGGTCGTAAATACCAGAAATTTACTCGGCCGGCTGTCAATAAAAGGTATTTTTCCCGTCCTGATGACATAAACAATAAAAGTCTGCGTCGCCAGGGATTCAATGAACCAGCCCGTGTGAAAAAGCTCCTGCTTTTCCGCTGTCTTGCAGTTAAAGACGAACCACATAACGCCGAAGGTCATAAAATCAAAGATGGAGGAGATGGGGCCGATATTTACCATGAACTTCTGTATGGCCTTTACATCCCATTTCCGGGGCTTCATCAGATATTCTTCATCAACGGCATCCGTCGCGATCGCGGTCTGCGAGAGGTCATAAAGAAAATTATTCAGGATCACCTGGATCGGGGTCATGGGTAAAAAAGGCAGGAAGAGACTGGCCCCCGTCATGGAGAACATATTGCCGAAGTTGGAGCTGGAGCCCATTTTTATGTATTTTATTATATTCCCGAAGGTGCGCCGGCCTTCTATCACCCCGTCCTCCAGCACGAGCAGGTTCTTTTTCAGGAGTATTATATCCGCGGATTCTTTGGCTATATCGGCGGCATTGTTCACGGAGATCCCCACATCGGAAGCTTTTAGAGCAAGCGCGTCATTGATCCCGTCGCCCAGGAACCCCACGATCTTGCCGTTCGCGTGCAGGGCCCTTATTATCCTTTCCTTTTGCGCCGGAGAAAGCCGGGCAAAAACATTGGTGACCTTGACCACTTCCTGCAATTCTTTATCGGTCAAGCTTTCCACCTGATCCCCGGTGGCCATGCCGAAAATACCCAGGCCGACCTCCGAGCAGATCTTTCTCGTCACCAGCTCATTATCTCCGGTCAGGACTTTCGGTTCAATACCGAGTTTTTTTATAGCTATGATAGCTTCCCGGGTGGATTCTTTCGGCGGATCCAGGAACGCGACGTAACCTTTGAGTACCAGTCCGGTTTCATCTTCTTTTGAAAACTTATTATTATTATAATCAATATCCTTATAGGCAATGGCAATGACCCGGAACCCGTCCTTGGACAGGTTATCATATTCTTCTTTCAGGTCCGCGATTATAAGGGGCTCAAAATCCAGGGTTTCCCCTTCAAGCTCATATTTTGAACAGCGTTTGAAGATCTCTTCCGGGGCGCCTTTTGAAATAATGGTGTATTTACCCCCGGTCTCAACGACCACGGACATTATTTTTCTTTGAAAATCGAAGGGGATCTCATCCACCTTCTTATAATTTTTATTTATAAGTTCTTTAAGTTCTCCGGCTTTATTTAAGATCGCCTTATCGAGCAGATTTTTCAGGCCGGTCTGGAACTGGCTGTTAATAAAGGCGTATTTCAAAACCTCTTCGTTTTCTTCTTTAACCACGTTGCAGTATTTTTCCAGGATGATCTTATCCATGGTAAGCGTGCCTGTTTTATCGGTGCAAAGGACATCCATCGCGCCAAAATTCTGAATGGAATTCAGGCGCTTAACGATGACCTGTTTTTTCGACATAGCCAGGGCGCCCTTGGAAAGATTTATAGTCACAATAAGCGGCAGCATCTCCGGGGCCAGCCCCACGGCGACCGCTATTGAAAAAAGGAACGCTTCCAGCACGTTGCCTTTGAAAAACGCATTTATTGCGAAAATAGAGATCACAAGTATCACCATAATGCGTATCATGATCATGACAAACTTATTGACGCCTTTTTCAAAACTGGTTTCAACCGTTATGGCGGCAAGCCGGGCGGCCAGGGTCCCGAATTGCGTGAATTGCCCGGTCTTGACCACGACCCCGATAGCGGTCCCGCTTACGACCGAAGAACCCATAAATACGATATTTTCAATATCCGTCTGGCTTTTACTTTTTACGGAAGGATTGGGTGTTTTTTCTATCGGCATGGATTCGCCGGTAAGGGTGGCCTGGTTTACAAAAAGGTCTTTCGCGGAGATTATTCTTAAGTCGGCCGGGATCATATCCCCCGCGAAAAGGTCTATTATATCGCCCGGTACTATTTCCTTGATAGGTATCTCTTTTGATTTCCCGTCCCGGAAGACGGTAACATTGGTCCGGACCAGTTCGGAAAGTTTTTCTGCGGCTTTGTTGGAGCGGAACTCCTGAAAGTACGTGAGCCCCACGCTGAGCAGGATCATTATAAAAACAATATTCGCGCTTATCTTCTCCCCGAAGAAGAAAGAAAATATCCCGATGACCAGAAGTACCAGCACGAGCGGGTTAATGAATTTTGAAAGTATTTCCAGGACTATGGCGCGTTTTTTCTTCTTGGAGGGTTCGTTGTAGCCGTAGGCCTCCAGCCGGGCCCGGGCGTCCCTTCCGGACAGGCCCTTTTCCGTCGTCTTGAGCTTGTCAAACAATTCCGGCAGGGAACAGGCACTAAGATCAAAATCAAACACCTGGGGTCTTAATTTTGCCTGTATGTGTATCTTTTTTCTGCTTTTCATTTTATCATACCCATTTGTTTTGCTTTTTTAAATATAAAGCAGCGGAGGCTCTTATCGTGTAATTTGCGGCAGCAACACTTATTTTCGAGCTCAGGCGCCGGCCGCTTCTATTTTGTTATCACGTATATATGCGGTTCGAACTCTTTGAATTTATCCTGGAACTTTCCGCCGGTCAGGGGAAGCTTGCGGCCTTCTTCATACACTTCTATTTCGCCGCCGGAAAGGCCTTTTACCGTGAAAGCCGCTTCTCCGGGTTTATTTTTCCGGTTGGAAGTGAAGATATAGATCTTTCCGTTTCCTTCTTTTACCAGGGTATCTACCACGCAGTCGTCTTTTGATTCCGCGGTGACCTCTATTTTGGAATTGGCGGAGGTAATGACCGCGCCCAGGTCCGTCAGCTGTTTATTCACTATTTTCATTTCTGCTTTGAGTTCTTCGGGGATCCGGGACTGGGCGTACTTTTTATTATCCCAGCTGTGCGGGAAATAGCCTATAGAACGGGCGCCATGGACGACGCACATCCAGACCATGGCCTTAAGCTCGGCGGGATTGGGCGCCCTGCCCTTATCAGCGGCAATTTTCGTGACTTCCAGCCAGACAAAGTGCGGCTTGCTGCCTTTGTCATACTTGTTTAAAATATCCATGCCTTTGGCCATCAGGTCCAGCCGTTCCGGCCGGCCGTCGCTGCACGGGTAGATATCAAAACCTATCATATCCATGCCGGGCATATATTTGGGGAACAACGAACTTTTGATCTGGGGGGAACCCTGGGCCTGAAAAGTCGTGAAGGTACAGCCGATAATGTGGTTTTCATCTATGGCCTTAACCTTGTTATAGATGGCGATAATTTCGTCAGGGGAATACAGCGCCCCTTTTTTTTCGTTGCTCATCTGGTCGGGTTCATCCGGCATCCACCAGAAAAGGAGCGCTTTGTGGTCTTTCAGCGCCTTAATTTCCGCTTCGTCTATTGAATCCGCGGAAACCGCCGCGTAAACACCTTTTTTCTCGCAGGCATCAAGAAAAGCCGCGGCAGATTCTTGGCCGGCCCCGGTACCCGAGAAGGTATTGATACCCAGAGCTTTATGCATATCTATATTTTTTGCCGGCTGCAGCCAGACCATGATCGGGAAAAAAGGTTTGCCGTCCTTTAAGATCTCCTGGTTGGGCCCAACGGTAGTATCGGCTTGGGCTATAACTGCGCCAAAAAAAAGAACAAGAACAAAAACATTAAAAATACTCTTTTTCATCCGGCTCCCCCTTCTTTCCGCTTTAAGACGCAAAGAAAAGCGGTCTTTTGAAGTTCTTACGCTTCGAGGTCTTTTAATTCCCCGGCTCTAATTTCGTCGCCATAGAAAACCTGTTTTTTCTTCATGATGAATATTTCCTGATTTATCACATTCTGCTTGCAGGAAATTATCCCCAGCCTGATAAGTTCCAGCATGGCCAGGAAAGCGGCAATTATATGTTCTTTGGTGGCCTGTTTTTTCAAGAATTCTATAAAGACCACTTTATCGCCCTTTTCGAGTTCCTCAAGCAATTCATTTGTTTTTTGCGCTACCGTGATGCCTTCCCGGGCAATGGACATGACCTCGTCCTGGGGCAGGTAAGCCAGCACGCTCTTAAAGCAGGACAAAAGGTCATACAGCGTTGCTTCGACGACCTGTTCTTCCGCGAATTCACCGCTGTAGTTGACATCCTTAAAAAAGATATCCCGCTGTTTTTCCTCGCGTTTTTCAAGGGTTCCCGCGACGGCTTTAAATCTTCTGTATTGCTCCAGCAGTTTTGCAAGATCAATATCCTGGTCGGTCAGGGCTTCTTCTTCCCGGGGGAGGAGGGTTTCTGATTTCATATAGATAAGATTTGCCGCACCCGCGATAAAATCACTGCCCTCGTTCATGTTCCTCGAGGAAAAACTTCTGACAATATCCAGGACAGAGATCCGGTTGACATCCAGTTCGTTGTCCTTGACCAGCAAGAGCAGGGTTTCAAACGGCCCCTCATAGGTCCGGGACACGATATTAAACATGGTTCTTTCCGAACACGGCTTCTCTGACCTCCGCCATATTTTTCTTCGCGGTAATTTCCGCTTTTTTTGTCCCCTCACGGAGGATCTCTTCGGCGCGGCCCTTTTGGGCCAGTATTTTTTCCCGTTTCTCCCGTATGGGGTCCATTGCCTTTAAAAGTTCTTCAAGAAGCGCCTTTTTACAGTCAACGCAATTCAGCACGCCTGACTCGCAGTCCTTTCTAATTTCCGGCACCTGCCCGGGAGCATAGACCTCCTGCAGCATAAATACCGGACAGCAGTCCGGGTGGCCTTTGTCGCCCTTGCGCATCTTTTGGGGGTCGGTAAACGCTGTTTTTATTTTCTTGACGCAATCCTCTTGGGTATCGGAAATAAATATGGAATTATTATAGGATTTGCTCATCTTTCTCCCGTCCGTACCGAGTACTTTCGGGACTTTTGTGAAAAGATGCACCGGTTCCGGAAACACATTTCCGTAGAGATTATTGAACCTGCGGCAGATCTCTCTTGTAAGTTCCACGTGGGGCAGCTGGTCCTGGCCTATCGGTACTACGCTGGCTTTGTAAATAAGAATATCAGCGGCCTGCAGGACGGGATAGCCGAGAAAACCGTAATTGGAAAGGTCCTTATCCTTGATCTCGTTTATCTGTTCCTTGTAGGTAGGGCACCTTTCCAGCCAGGGCAGGGGCGTTATCATGGAAAGCAGGAGGTGCAATTCCGCGTGTTCCGGCACCCCGGACTGCACGAACATGACCGACTTCTCCGGGTCCAGCCCCGCCGAGAGCCAGTCCACCGCCATTTCCCTGATATTCGCGGACAGCTGCCTGGCGCCGGCGAACTCGCTGGTAAGCGCGTGCCAGTCGGCCACTTCAAAATAGCAGTTATATTCGTCCTGCAAAGAGGCCCAGTTATTAAGGACGCCCAGCAGGTGCCCGATGTGCAGCTTACCAGTGGGCCGCATCCCTGAAAGTATGGTTTTTTTCAATAGAGCCAAGCCAGCATCCCTCCTCCCGCGAATATTTTTGACAGAAATAAGACCGGGCCGATGATAAACGGTGTTATAAGTCCGGGAAGAAAAATAAATATCCCCAGCAGTATCCAGCTGACCGCCGGATTGGAAAAGAAAACAATATATTTGACCGCGGCCCTGTAGGGAAGAAGTTCCCGCAGGACATGGGAGCCGTCAAGCGGCGGCACGGGTATCAGATTAAAGACCGCCAGGCCGCAGTTTATCAGGATACCCCAGGCTGTAAATTTCTGCACGATCTCCCCAGTCTGGCCGAAAATACTAAAATCGGCGAACCGGAAGAGCAGGCCCAGGCAAAGAGCGCAGATAAGATTGGCCGTAACTCCGGCCAGAGCGACCATTATCTCGTCTTTTTTGGGTGTTTTAAAGTTGGCCGGGTTTATCGGTACGGGTTTAGCCCAGCCAAAATTGAAGAACATCAGGAAGAGCAGGCCAATAATGTCAATATGCGGCAGGGGATTTAAGGTCAAACGCCCCATATCCTTCGCGGTCCTGTCTCCTCTTAAATAGGCCACGTACCCGTGGGCAAATTCATGCACCGTAAGCGCCAGCAGTATTACCGGCAAGAACAAAAGTTTAAAAATTATCTTATCAAGGCTAAACAATCCGGGCTCCTTAAACTAAAATATTTATGTTTAAGCTATTTTAACATAGTTTTTTTGCTATGTCATGCGAAATACGACTATCGTCTGATGACACTTCCTCCTGAGGCGGACATGGATGGGTGGAAAGTTGAGCAAAGCGAAATCCGCCAACGCTTTGTGGCGGAATGACCCGCCTATGGCGAGGTCTCTCCAAAGCTACGCTTTGGAGGACACAGATAATAGCGTACGGACAAAAGAGTAAGGGAACACTTTCTTTACTTTTGCTGACCCTCAGGACCTCTGCCCTTCCGTCCCTCAGGTTTTGCTCCATATCCTCGTGTTCAAACTCAGTTCGTCAACCAGGTCCACGGCCAGTTTCAGGTCCAGGAAGTATTCTTTTATGGCTTCAAAACTCAATATAGTGCCGAAGATCTTCGGTTCAAAAAGGTTTTTATTGTAAGCCACGGCCACATAGATCCGGGAATCAACAAAAGAAAAATAGACCGTCTTATTGGTCTCTTTTTTATAGGCCAGCAGCCTTTCCATAAGGCTGGTGGAGAGGATATACCTGGCGGTAACCTGGTCCTCCCCGTATACCGCGAAGTTCTTTTCAAATTCCGGGTCTTCAAGTTTTATAAGCTTGGCCCGCGACAGGTTCATATTTTGCAGCAGGCCGCCCAGAAAACCGCCCAGCATTTTTTCGGCTACATCCGGCAGAACTACCGTGCAGCCGTTGAAATCCTTGTTAAAATCCGCTATAAAGAAGAGGCCTTTGAAGATGGTATGCCAGTGCGTTTCGGTGTGGCCTTTGCTGTCAGTGGTCTGTGTCTTGTACTCGGTATGTAATTCTGAAAATCTTATCCGGGTCTTATCCAGCTTCCCGCTTACAAGGTCGTCCCCGCTGTACCGGTCCACGCGCTGCAGGAAGATCCGGCTGTTTTGATACTCCTCCAGGCCTATATGGCTTTCCCAATTGTAAACCAGCCCTTTGTCCAGGAAACCTACCAGCGCTGCGATAACGGAGTTCTTGAACTCCGCGGTGTAAGACCTTCCCACGCCGTAAAGGTCTATGCCCACCCAGAGCCCGGCCGCCCCGGGAAATAAGAAAAGCCACCATAACCTGCCGTTCCCCGCCACAAACACAATAAATACCAGAAGGAGGACAACCGCGGTAATAAGGGTGAGTTTGAGATACCCTCCGGCCAGTTTTTTTCTCTTTGCTTCCAGCGGCCTTAAAACAGGCAGCAGTACAGCGCTGTAAAAATCCGCGAGTTCGCTTAAAGTTTTGACAGCCATTATTTTAAAAGTTCTCCCGTGTTGATATTTTTCTTTTCTGCTTCAAGGATGGTAAAGAACTTCTTTTCCCGGTAATTCATAAGTGACGCGAGCACGTTGGTCGGCACCATCTGCACTGCGTTGTTATATTCATTTACCGCGGCATTAAAAGCCCGGCGCGCTGCGGAGATCTGCTCTTCCACTTCGTTCAGGGTCCTTTGCAGCTGCATAAAATTATCGCTGGCCTTCAGCGCGGGATAATTCTCTACCGAGACCAAAAGCCCCCTGAGCACGCCGGTCAATTCGCTGTCCAGTGCAATTGTTTCATTCAGGGTGCCCTGGCCGGAAAGAGCCCGGGACCGGAGTTCCGCGATCTTCGTAAAAACCCCTGCTTCGTGGGCCATGTACCCCTTAACGGCCGCCACAAGGTTCGGAATCAGGTCAAATCTCTTTTTGAGCAGTACGTCTATGGTGGAAAAGGCGTTATTTACCATATTCTTCTTGTAGATAAGGCTGTTCATCAATAACACCACCAGGACAAAAATAAAGCCGCAGAAACCAAGAAAAACATAGAAACCTGAGCTCATAAATTACCTCCTGAAAATAAGTTTATAAGGTTTGTAAGGTTTATAAAGTCCGTAAAGTCTAACATCGTTGAAAGATATATAAATAAAGCAGAGATAATCAGTTTTTTCCATCCTGTTAACTTTCAAGAAATATCCCTCAACGATTTTAGACTTTACAAACCTTACAAACTTTATGGACCCTGAAACTCTTACAAGTGCAATACTATTCCTCTTTTTTTCGCTGCCTTCTGGATGTCCTTAACCTCGAGTTCGCCGGGAGTAGTGTTACCTTTAATTGCCAGTTTCGCAGCGATACCCGCTATCTGGCCGGATAAAGCACAGGCACCGACAAGACGGGTCACCTGCCAGCTGTAGTCTTCGGCGTCTATGCACCTGCCTATAACAAGCAGGTTCTTGAGCTTTTTGGGCAACAGGGCGCCGTAGGGGACTTCCCAGACCGCGTCTTTTTTTCTGCAATCAGAGACCATCCCGATGGAGGAAGCGCAGTATTTATTCATCATAGAATCCCTGACTGCCTCCTGTCCTTCTATTTTTCTGGTCATCCTTATCTGGTTCATGGTAGGCAGGGCCGCGGGATAAAGATTCTGCCGGCCTCCTGCTTTTTTCTGGTCCAGTATCAGGTTTTCCCGGGCAACACGGCGGCTCTCCAGGGCAAAAGCAGTCACGCCTTTTCCGTCCACCCCGGTAATTACCCCCAGCTTTCCGCTGTAGCCCTTGCCAAATTCATTGGCGGCGCCGCCGCCTTTCCAGGTAACCAGCCTTACCGCGGAATTTTCCTTTACGGCCTCTTTCGCAAGTTCCAGGGAGGAGTATTGATAGAGCATGGACGGCAGGCTCCCTCTTACTCCGCATTTTGCTCCTGCCCTATAGGCAATATCTGCGTCCCCGGAGCCGTCAATAATTATCCGGCCTCTAATGGTAATTCTTCCGCTTTTATTCTCAACTTCCACGCCGGTAATTTTATTTCCCTGCATTACGGCTTCGCAGGCCAGGGTATCAAGCCAGAGGTCTATCCTGGCCTTCTCCAGAAGTTCATCAAGCCCGAAGACAAAAGAAAAAGGATTAAAGAAAGTGGCATACCGCTTTTCCATTCCGCTCGCCGGGTATAATTCTTCATATTCTATATCCTCGCCTGCCCGGTTCTTTCCGGCCCAGGCAGCGGGAAGATTATCGGGGCCGTATTTTATGGAAACCTTCAGCAGCTCTTCCGCGATCCCGAAAGTGACCTGCCGGCCCTTGCCGTCGCAAAGCGGCATATATATGGGAACCAATCCGGAGGTCGCCAGCCCGCCCCAGAGGATAGTTTTTTCTATAAGCGCGGTCTTGAGTCCCGAACGGGACGCTTCCAGAGCGGCGGCAATTCCCGCCAGGCCCCCGCCGATGACCAGCACCTCATATTTTTTTTCTTTTTTCATCACTTTGTCCCTTCTAACAGCAGTTATTTTATCAGAGCCAGCTTGCCTTTTTTCTTATTGCCCGAAGCATCCTCAACTACAAAATAATACATGCCCGCGGTCACGGTCTCCCCGCCGGCATCTTTAAGGTCCCATTCCGCGGTGCCCACGTTGCCAAAATCCTTTTCATAAATAGTCCTGACCAGACCCCCCCCCGAATTATATATATATATTTTAACATCCTGGACCGCTATGGTGTCAAATCTTGCTTTTTTATTTCCGGAAGTTAAATTGACAGGGTTCGGGAAATGCCTCACGGTCTCAAGAGGATTTGCCGCACTGCCCGAGGTTCCGGAACTTAACTGATAGATATGGGCGTCCCAGGGCGCAAAGTTGTCGGTAAAACTGCCGTTGTTTGCGGTAAGGGTCCGGCTTTCACCAAGAACATTTACCGTCGAAGTACCTGATACCCCGCTCACATTAAAATTCCCGACTGCCGAACTATTGCGCATTCCCGCTGAGAGTATATATATATAGCCGTTATACTCTTTGACCATAATATCTATAGGCACGGTCGTACTGCTGGTGGCGGTGGCTTTTCCCGGAGAACTTGCGGTATTTAGCACAGGCGCCAGGGCCGTAACCTGCTGGTTAACATTTTTGACCGCGGTCGTAAGCGCCGGGTATTTAAAAAGCCCCGTCTCGCTGAACGCAGGGTACCATTCATGGACAAACCAGACAAGCCCCATAGAGCCGTGGATCAACGACATATAAACCTCAGCTTTAATAGATTGAGGTGTGGGCAGATTTGTTGAACTTTGAATATGCGTGCACTCAAAGGTATTCCAGACAGGCTTGCCGACTGCATAAGACGTTTTCAGGCTGTCCAGGCCTTTTGCCTGGTACCATAACAGGTCAATACTGCTTGTAAGCGGCGAGCCCATTCCGACATACGGATAAATATCATAGCCTGAAATATCACACGCCTTATTGTAATCAATATATTCCTGGGTCCAGCCACCACCCGGAGCGGAACCTCGACCAACGTAATTTGTATTTGCCACGCCCTGCCCCAAACCCAGATGTATAGGCCTTGTAGGATCTGAACCTTTTATTTGATTATACATAGCCAGAAGATTGGATGTCGGGATACGGCCGTTGTATACAGTAATGGTTGCCGTACTGGTACCGGAACCGGTAACCTTCGTAGAAGCACAGGGAAGAGGCCAGCCGGTATGAACAGTCCCGTTTATTGTAATAGCCGAAAACTGGCAGTTATCCGGCTCATCCGGAAGAAGCCAGCAGGTAAAAGCAGGGTCACCCAGCAGGGTCCAGGAGGCAGGGTCATCAGCAGGCAGGACCGCCGTCATTCCGTTCGCTTTCAGGGTTGCAAGGCCGGCAGGCGAATCCCCCAATACGACGTAAGTATTTATTCCCAGAGCTTTATACTGCGGCGCATATACCGAATCCTGATACCAGACCCCTATCATAAAATACGAGGGGTCTTTTGACGGCCCGTTTGACCAGCCGTCATAAATTGAGCCGGCTTTAACTTCCAGGGAACCACCGAAAATTAATAAAGCCAGCAAAACCAATACAGGAAATACTCTTCGAAAAAACCTCATACGCTACTCCTTCCCGCCTTAATAAACTTTATGGTCCTTATGGGCTCCCGGTTGTTATTTTTTATAATCCTCCGGAAAAAGCGGGTCAATGCACCTGGACAGGAGCTTTTCCTCGCCGCCTTTTTTGATCAAGGCCTGCGCGTAATTTATCAGATTGACAAACAGCTTGTCCGCGACCTTATCTTTTCCGAGTTTGCCCAGCACCTTCAGGTTACAAAGTATTATATGTCCTTTCCCGACCGGCACCACGGCCGAAGAGACCTTCCAGAAATAACAGGCCGGGCGATTCCACATATGCGAATCCATATTTCCGGAAATTATTTTTCCGCCGGCTTTCAGGATATCCCCGCCTTTGGTGTATTTTCTCGGATAGATGTTCGCGTATTCATATTCCATGAGGGTATTATGGGGCAGCCCGGCAAATACCGGATGTTTTTTGATATAGTCCATGCCCCGGCTCATACCGCCGCCTTCCTGCCTTATCATCGTCGGGAACAGGTATTCGTGGAGCAGCAGGGGGTCAGACTCAAAGAGCACCGCACAGCCGCCGAGCTGCACGCATTTCTTCAGCTGGCCAAACAACTCCACAAGCATCCAGCCTTCGTTCGTTGTCTTTCTCAGGTCAAAAAGCAGGGGTATATTCTTATCCCTGTAGTTGTTGCTGAACTCTTTTACCAGGAGCCCGCTGCCCGCAAGCTTCTCTTTCATGACCGCTTCCGGATCGTGCAAGGCAACGGCTTTGCAGTTCAGTTTCGCCTCCTTAATTACGGTAAATCTCATGTCGTCTTTTGAAACCTCTTTTCCGTTCTTAAACAGGGAAACCGAAAAGAAGTAGTAGCCCTCTTTTAGTTTTACTTTGACCTTCCGGGCCAGGATCACCTGCACGCCGGCTTTTGCTCTGGCCTTCCCCGTAAACTTTTTGACCGTCTTGCCGGTCCGGGTGACCAGGGCCGCCGTATAGGTATAAGCAGCACCCAGCAGGGTTTCGTTGATCAGCGTGGCCCGCAGGTTAAGCTCTCCGCTTTCCGCGATGACCCGGGGCAGTACTTCGGGTGACAGGTAAGGGGTCCGCGAAGCCTTGGCCATCCGGAACCAGGTGGGTTTCGGGTCCCGCCAGATATCTACGGCACCGAACAACTCACCGGCGGCATCCGCCAGCTGGCAGAGCGTTATCCCGTCATATTTTGGATTAGAACGCATGGCGGCGGTGATATGTTTTATTTCCTCCGCTCTTATTGTGTTGGCTTTCGCGATCAAGCCTTCAACGCTTCCAAAGACCGAACCCAGTTTATCCTTGAGGAAAAGACTTTTCAAGGATCCATAGAAGTCCTTATGAAGTTGATAATCTTCCAGCCCGAGTTTCCTTTCGGCGGGGGTATACTTGCTCATTACTTTTTGATAATCAGGAGGGACTTCAGGTGCGCCATGTTCCGAACTGAAGAGCACTACGCCCTTTTCGCCCATAGTCCTGTATTTTACCAGGCTTTCATCCTGCAGGGGCAGCTGGCAATAGGCGTGCAGGTCCATCATGCCTATCCTTTTGTGCGAGTAGGGCAGCATTATCTGCGTAAGCGCTTTTTTGGCGCCGGGGAGCCCGCCCGAGGTGTCTATCAGAAGCCTCGTCGGGTCATACTGCCGGCCGTCATAGGCCAGGATATCTTTAAGACGGGTTATCTCCGGGACCGTAAAACCCCTGAAATGGTAGGCCTCGTTCAAAATACACCAGAAAATAATACTGGGATGATTTCTGTCCCTAAGGAACATCTCCCGGGTCTCATTCTTCAACCTTCTCTCGGTGTGTATGGAATTTCCTATCCAGCCGCTCGGGGGTTCTGCGCTTAACAGTACCCCGATCTCATCGGCCAGGTCCAGATACTCCCTGGGCGCGGGCTTAAGATGCATCCTTAAAAAATTAAACCCGAAATTCTTGCACATTTGCAGTTCTTTCGCCGCGAACTCCCTCGAGTACGGAAAACTCAGAGTTCTCGGGTAAACACCCTGCTGCAGGAAACCTTTTAAAATGACCTTCCTGCCGTTAAGATAGAAGCCCCCGTTCTTTATAATAAATTCCCGCATACCGAAGTTAACGGAATAAACGTCCAGCACTTCCCACTCCCTGCGTATTTCGGTAGTAACGGTGTAAAGGAAAGGCTCCGTGTCAGACCAGAGTTTCATATTTTTAATACCCAGTACCGCGCTTATTTTATTTTCCCCGGTTTTGAACTTAATTGTTATTTTTTTCTCCGCTGTTGTTTCTGACGGGTTATTTTTTGGCGCGATACGGCAGGCCACTTCAAAAGTCCCGGGCTTGCCGTTATTAATAAGTGTCAAATTGACCTTCGCCTGTTTTTTCCAGATAAAAGGTTCAACAAAACAGTCCAGAAGATAGGCCTTTTCTGTCACCAGCAGTTTTACATCCTGCCAGAGGCCGCCGAAATTAAAATACCAAGCCGCCTTGCCGATGGGCAAGTCACTCTGGTTTAAGGGAGCTCCCGCCCGCATCCCTTCTATCGGCCTATTAATTGTCGGGTTAATAACCCTTACGATAACCTCATTTTTGCCCTCTTTTACCAGCCGCGTAATATCAAAAACAAAAGGCGTATAGCCGCCCTCATGACTGCCTGTGAATTTCCCGTTAATATAGACCTCGGCATAATAATGCGCGGCGCCTATCTCCAGCCGGATAACTTTGGCCAGCCAGCTGCCCTCTATATTAAAATATTTTCTATACCAGCCAACGCCGTCATAGCCCGGCTTTACCTGCTCCCAGACCCCGGGTACTCCGATCTTTGCCTGTTTTGGGAAGTTTTTGAACCATTTTTTGCTCTTACCTTTATTTTCCGGATCAAAAGCGAGATCCCATTCTCCGTTCAACGATACTTCCTGCCTTGCATTTGACATTCTTTTCCTCCTGAGATAATATTAACCGGGGCTGTTTGCTCCCGGAATAGAGTTTCTGTAAAAACAGCCGGGTCAGTATTCTTCGTTCTTAAAATCACCCGGGATAATTTCGTAATTTGGCTGTCTCTTCAACCGGCTTACCAGACGGTCATCGTTATAAGTATCTTCAAACCTGATACTTTCATTAATATCATAATAATAGACCGCCTTGCCGTTCAGCCGGCCTCTTTCAAAGTTAAAACTGCCTTTCAAATTTCCGGTGTTGTAATAGATCTTGGCAGCGCCTTCTCTTTCCCCGGCTTTGTAATTCTGTTCCTCGGCCGGTTTGCCGTCCTCATAATACCATTTGCATGTGCCTTCCTGCAAACCTGTTTTGTAGGCCAGCTCGCACCTAGTGACACCCGCTTTTTCATACAGCCATTTGCAGTTCCCGTCCAAATTGCCGTTAACAAATCCCAGTTCAACCCACGGCTTCCCGTTGTCATAATATATTTTGCATATCCCGTCCGGCTTGCCGTCCTTTAAGCTCCACTCCGCGGCCTTCTTTCCGTCTTTCCCGGTAAACACAGCCGGCCCGTCCTTTACGCCTTTTGCCGCAGCTTCGGCCAGCAGGGTTTTAGGGTCAATATTCAGGGTGGTGAGTTCCACCCTGTTAGGGCTCTTTTCATTATAAATAAATGTTTCCGCAGCAAACTGGGCCCCGCTGTCAAAATAATATTTAATTTCCAAAGGCCGGCTGGACCGGTAATTTCCTTCTATTCTGACCTTGCCGCTCCTGTAAAAAGTCCGGCAAAGCCCCTGGTATTTATCCTCTTCAAAATTTTCCTCGGACACGGGCTCATTTTTGTCCGTATAGGACTTTTTATTGATGATCTTTCCCGCCTTATAGTTAGCAAGGCTTTTAACCGCCCCGTTAGGGAAAAAGATACGGGTAAGCCCGTCCTGCCGGTCTTCTTTAAAATTTATTTCCGTTTTCAAAACGCCTTTTTCGTCATAGATCCGGCTCAACCCGTCCAGTTTCCCGTCTTTGTAATTCTCTGCCCGGTTGACCTTCCCGGTCTTGTAATAATTCTTGCTGAGCCCGTTAAGTTTCCCGTTCTTATAGCTCCATTCATTCATTAGCGTACCCCGTTTATAGAGTTCCTGCACGGGGCCGTCGGGTATTTTTCCGGTAAATTTTTTCAACTGGCCGCCGGGGGTGTATTCTTCCCTGGCGACTTCAACCTCTCCCCGCTTGTAGACCACCTCTTTTAGATTATCCCTGCTGTCCCGGAGCTCTTCTTTTATTACAGGAGTAAGATCCGCGTTTTCAGCTTTTTTTTCCTCCGGCTTCAGTTCCCGGGAAAAAACCAGAAACGAAAACAGCAGAACAGTCAGGAAGTACCCTGGTTTACGCATATTCACCTCTTTAGGCCCGCATATTTTTCCTGTTGTCTTATGTTCCAGGCCGCGAACTCTCCTATCTTCATCCAGATGATGCGGCTGCTCAGATATTTATTCATTCTCCTGATAACTTCCTGCAGTGATAAAAACCCCTTTTCGGAGCCGTTGGAATACAGGGTCTGCCCGTGCGCGTGAAAAACCAGCGGGCTGTTCGTGGAGAGCAGGTCTATGAATCTCCCGCTTTTGCCGTCTTTTGAAATATAGTAATCGGCAAGTTTTTCCGGGTCACCTTCCCCGTACAAAGTATACCAGAAAGGTTCGTCCGCTCTGGAAGCGCTGACAATGCTTACAACGTATTCATTTTTTTCGGGATCCTGCAGCATTATTTTGGAACTTACTTTTTTGTCTTCGGAATTACAGTCATGAAAATAATAAGTTTCCCCGAGCTTATTTACCCTTTTTTCCGCCGCGAGCACCGCGCGGGAATAGAGGCCAAAATCTCCCCTGTAATTGCAAGGCTGGGTTATCCCCGTTGCGGTAATACCGGCATTTTTCAGGACCTGCAGGCCTTTGGCCATATAATCCGTAAGGGTTTCCTCGTTCTGCAGAGCCATCCATTCATGTTCTGTTTGAGGAAGGAGCTGATTTGTTTTCAGGGCCAGGGCGAGAGTATGTGTCAGGATCTCGGGGGTAATATCAAAATTCCGCGTAATATCGTTCCTGAAAATATCCAGTAATTCTTTTAATTGTTCTCCGGAATAACCCGCGACCTTATCATCCAGAAAACCCAGGCCGCCCGGGCAGGCAAGTAAAGTACATTTCCCCTTTACACCTTCTGTTACTGCCCAGCCGGCAAGCTTTTTAAAAAAAGCATTAGGGATAATGGCGCTCTTTTCCATTTCCCGCCAGCGGAGCAGATAAGTCCTGGTAAAAAAATCCTTTTCGCCAAGCGGTTTACCCGCGGCTTCCATCTGTTTTCTCATAAGATACGCGGAATTGACCGGAGGGTCATCTATGATAAATACTGCGGGGACTCTTTCCATGCTCTTCTCCTCTTTTCCCTGTAACTTTAAAATACCGGCCTTTTTGTTAAGTTTACAAGGTATGCAAGATCTGCCGGAGCAGTTTCATAAGCTCAGCAAGTAAAGCTTCTTTAAAGGAAGGGATAAAACTCCGGCATCCGGAGTATTGCGGAATAAAGACCCTATATTCCTGATAAAATAAATTTTGGAATTTTTGGTAAAGCATGCACATATGCCAGCAAGATTATCAGCTGATTATTAAAGACTTTGTCAACTCCGGTAAGACCCCGCCGGCGTGCCCGCTTGGCCGAAAAACCCGGCGGGCTGCATGCCTTTGGAGCATTACAGCCCGCCTGTTTTTATCTGTTTACGAGGATCTTGCCCTTACTCATTTTACCGGTCTTGTCTTTTATCAGGTAATAGTAAAGCCCGGCTGCCGTATTTTCTCCCACATCATTCTTTCCATCCCAGTAGATCGTACCATTAACCGCCGCGTTATTGCTGCTGCTGTTCTTGGTCTCTCCCGCGCCCAGCTTTATCACCAGATCCCCGGACAGAGTATAGATAGACAGGTCTGAAGTCGCGGTCACGCCAAAGATCTTCAGCTTATTTCCGGCCGCGGTCGAGAAGTTCACGGGATTAGGGAAGACCCCGACAGCCGTGAGATCACTGCTGATGGCAGAGAAATCCACCAGCCGGAAGGTCGACAGGTGGGTTATGTAAGTGGTCACGGTGTTCAAGACCTTGTTCAGGACCTGCGTGCCTTCCGCAAGTTCCCAGATAGAAAGTAGTTCGTTCAATCTTACTATCCGGATGCGGTTCTTAACATTTGTATCCGTTATCGAAGAAGAGAAACTCAGAGTTATCTTCAAGGTCTGCCCGGGATTAAGCGTCGCGCCCACTAAGTGAATATCATAGGCAATATCGCCCCAGGGATCATTAAGGTTCCTCATAAAATGCCCGGACTGGCAGCCGGCGTTAGCGCCGCCCAGCGCGGGTGAAGTCGGAGGAACGATCACCAGGTATGCGTCTCCCGTAAGAGAACCGGCTGTTATCGTGATAGATATCCGGTTGTTGACATCGTACATGACCCTGTCCCCGGTATCACTGACCCTGATAAAGTTGGTAAAGGCGATCGTGCCTGTACCTGACCCTGCCGCTGAAGTTACGGTCACGCTGTTATAGGCGCCTGAAGGAGTATTGACCGGAACCCTTCCGGTAATTAAAGTACTGCTTACCACGGTGTAGGTTAGGGAAGCCAGGCGGGTTCCGTCCCCGATACTGACCGAGGTAGTTCCCGTAAAGTTAGAACCTGTTATTGTAACTGCCGTGGCAGAATCCATATAACCCTTATTCGGGCCAAAGGAGGTCACAATAGGCGCGAGGGACACGGTAAGCTGTACCGCGCTGGTCGCGTTGGTTCCGCCCGGTGTAGTTACTTTTACATTGTAACTGCCCACTGTCACTGTGGTAGGCACCGTGGCCTGGATAACCGTACTTGAAACTGCGGTCACTCCTGTCAACGCCGTTGCCGCGCCGTCATCCAGTTTCACATTGATGACTCCAAGGAAGTAGGAGCCGGTAATTGTAATACTGGTAGCTGTTCCTTTAGGAATAATTGACGGGCTCACCAGAGTTACCACTGGAGCAGGCACCGAGCTTGTAACCGTGAACCTAGTTGCGCTGGTGTTATTGGTTCCGCCGGCCGCCGTTACTTTTACATTGTAACTGCCCACTGTTACTCCCACCGGTACTGACCCTCTTATTGTCGTATCATTAACTGCAGTAACCGACGTTAGTGCCGTATTGGCCACGTCATCCAATTTCACCTGGGTTACGGTTGAACTTAACGTCCCCCCAAAGTAGCCGGTTCCGGTTATTGTAATACTTGTAGCCGTAGAATTATCTCCGCTCGACGGGCTTACACTCGCCACCGTCGGCGCAGCTGTCGTTACCGTGAATACCGTTGTCCCGCTCGTTACGCTTGTCCCGCCGGTCGTCGTTACCTTTACATTGTAAGCTCCTACCACCACTTCGGTAGGCACTGTCGCTTGTATCCATGTGTCCGCCACGCTTACTACAGTAAGCGCCGTGGCCGGAGGATCATCCAGCTTAACACT
>CAITEH010000031.1 GCA_903891415.1 Candidatus Firestoneibacteriota bacterium | reverse complement strand
GCCTATTTATGACTAATTGAGACACAGTGAGGTTTTAGAGAATTGATTATTAACTCAAACTTACTAAAGGTTTTGAGGAAAACAGCAAGGGATTAAAACATTTTGAGAGGGTGATGTCCTAACCAAATAGACGAATGCGCCGTTAGGATATCTTAACATCTACAAGGGGTTTTATCAAGTTCTATTTTGAAGCGGGTTCGTTACGGCTGACTCTGCCAATTTCTTGCCAAAAAAGGCAGCAAAATAACTTAAACGGCGAAAACTCGTACAAAGTTTTGGGCAGGTCATCAGGATAACGCGAAAATACAGGTGCAGAACGGTTCCCTTTTCTGTCTAACAACACCGGCCAATATTCGGCTCCAATATGCCCCGCACCACGCTGACCTCCTTTAATGTTATTGTTTAATTGCCCCATTCAAGGTTTGGAGTTTGCAACCCAGCAGGATTTTAACGGGTCCCAGAACATATTTTTCCCTGACATTTCCTGCTCAGGTGCATTATTCCTGTGGGTTTGCCACATCGAGGTCACAAAAGGATCATAGGTTGTGGTTTCAAGCGCAGGCCTCGGATGACTCCCTCTGGCGCTCTTGTAAGGATCATCCGGTCTCATCCACCTGTCAATATAATCAAAATAAGCATCGTGCCCCCAGAGTTTAATCGCTTTCATATATCTTGCCGCAAGAGCGGTTCCGACCCAGGCAACGGAATTTGTCATACGATAGGCATCAGAGAGCTTGTCCCACTGGTTCGTCAACTGTTCCGGCCTTTTATTTTCATACGTAGGCCGAGGTCCATGATGCATCACCATCTGATAAAGCGCGGTCTGGCCAAACCAGCCTTTCCCGTAGTAAGTTTGTACATCCTCATGAAAGACCGCGGAAGCTGGAAATTCGGCTATTTTAGGATCGGCCAGCATAATGCTCGCAAAAAGAACCGGCCATTTTCTTCCCATTGATATGCCGCCGCCCATATTCCATACTCCTCCGTTCTTGGCGGCACCGGAAATATCCAATCCATACTGGACCAAGCCTATAAGTAGTTTTCTTTTCTTTTCTTTAGATTCATTCACGCAGAGCATTAGGCTCGAAGTTGAAACCATGCGGGAATGCTCACGTCCGTAATTAGGCATGTTTTCATTTGGAACTATTTCATCGTATCCCCAATTACATATGTGATCAATCCATGGCCGCTGGAAATATCTTTCATACTCTGGCCAGGAAGGCACAGACCCGGCCGGGCTTAATTTTGGAAGAAGGTCCCAATTAATATCCTTTTCCTCGTATATTACTTTTTCTTTTCCTACGTAAGCCGGGCGAAATGCGTCTGGCGGAGGTTCCTCGGAAAGGCAGGTCAATACCGCGGCCGCTTTTAACGCTGACTGTGATTTCTTCTCTTTCTCCGACACACTTATATTCTTACTGAAACTTTCAACCGGAAAACTTGTATTACTGATTGATGAGATAAGCGACCTGTCAGCCTCAAGATTATAAGGAAGTTTCAAACTGAGTGAAGCATCATAGGTAACACTTCTTGAGTCATATCCCTGATTGTCCCCGCATCTGTTCACAACCATGGAGCCGTTCCTCATATCGGAATTGACGGTCAAACTGGTATCGCCGTAAATTCCTTTTTCTATTTTCACGCCCTCGGAACTTCCTTTTCCCGGAGCAGGAGTTATCTTTGTTACAGTCACAGGACCGATGATCCACCAGTCCCCCGTAATGAACTGCCCGCTCTTAGTAGGTTTGTCAAAGGTCCAGGTAATGCCATACTGGCTTAATTCCTTACGATCGTCGACTTTCACATTTTGCCCGAAGAAGCTGTCCACAAAGCAAGATAGTAGAACCAAGATCAGGAAGCAAATCGACATGCTTTTCATTTGTCCTCAGTTTTTTTCCTATAAATATCCTTAACTATTAGTATAATGTATATTGTTTTGAAAATATCTAGTTTTATTATTCATATTGACTTCTGCTTGACCTATCCCCTGCCACTTGAACCAATTCTGACTGTTAGTGTATAGTATCAAATTTATATCATTATTTAAGGTTAAAGCGCAAGTCCATTGGTCCTATGCTTGGATAAGGCTACAAGGTTTTGGGGCAAGTTTAATATAATAACTATTTCGAATCTAAGGACAAGATAATAGGCACATTCCTATTATCTTTTAAAACTATT
>CAITEH010000030.1 GCA_903891415.1 Candidatus Firestoneibacteriota bacterium | reverse complement strand
TCCTCCAGCCACATGCAGTCAAAATAGACTTTGGATAAAGAGCCGCCCCGCGGAAGATCGAACCAGAAACCTCCGGGCGTACCCTCGGCAGGGAAAGTCACCGAGCCTATTTCGACGGCGTGAAATTTCCCGTCAGCAAGTTCGGCGGCCTTTATTTTATTGCTCATATTGCCCTTGCCCGTCTTTCCAAAATAAAAACCGCACTCGAATCCCAGGCCTTCGGTACTCTTCTCTAGGCCTTTTACCCTGACAAATACTTTGTATTTTTTACCGGGAACGATCTCTTCCCTGCCAAAACTATGGCCCAGTACCCAGCCGCCGTAGCCGGGAACCGCGCAGATCCAGCTATCAGCCGCATCCTCCATCTTTTCCCACCACGCGGAGCGCCTGTCCAGCTGGCAGGCTTGAAGCAGGACAGAGCTCTTCGCGCCCTTTTCTTTAAGTTCCGGCGGAAGAGGAATCCCGCTCTTCATTACCTGCCCTGCATAATCCTTCAGCCAGGCCAGAAAAGGTTCTACCTTATCAGGATCGTTCAAGAGGTTTATTCTATATTCCCTGACTGTTTGGGCCAGGTTAGTATAAATATCCTTAAGGTCTATTTTTCCGAGTTTTTCCTGCAGCATTGCCCAGGTCGGGCCGGCCGGGCTTCTCTTGGCTATTACATACCTTACGGCCATATGAGCGTGCCGCGTTCTTTTTTCAAGTAAAGGATCCCCGGCAGCAAGTTTATCCGCCTCTCTAAGCGCCTGTTCCGCGTCACAAATAATTGAAGGCGCCAAAAATGGCGCTGAAAGTTCAACGCGCCTTCCGAGATGATAATCATTCTTCCTGCCGTAAGCATGAATAATATCTATATATTTTAATATAGGCCCGGCAGCTTTTCCGTAATACCCTGCGCAGAACTCTTTAAGCAGCGCCGCATTATCGGCCTCCGGGTCCCATAAAGCTTTTGCCCAGGCCCACATTTTGTATTCCACCAGGTCCGTTCCGCGCCCGACATGATTTCCCTGTACAAAGATACCGGCCGCGCGGTTATCCGCCAGAAATTTAATATTTGGCGCCAGCGCATCAAGTTCCGGGTTGGGCATAAGATAATGATCCCGGTTGCCGCTGTAGTGCCAGATAAAAAGTTTCTCCGCAATTTTGCCCCAGCCTTCTATATCCTCTTTGAACTGTTTATTTTCCGGATTTGAAGCGGCGGCAAAAGGATGGGCGAAATCACACTCAATGGAACAGAGCACTATTAGCACATTGGCGCGCGGCTTTATATTTTTTGGAGGTTTTCTTGACCAGGAATAGGCGGCCGTCGAGATCCTTGCCCCCGGTATCTGTTTTTCTACCTCTTCCGCGACCTTATTCGCGAAAGCGATAACCTGTCCGGAATGCGAATCTTCGGCCTTGTCAAGCGCCGCGCATTTTTCACAAGTGCAATAGTCCCCGTTATCATTCTGGCCTACCACAACAAATTCCAGTTCAGGGTTTACTTTATACTGTTTTACGACGCTCTTGACTATCGCGGCAAGCACAGCCGGATCGCTAAGGCAGGGCTGCCTTTCAAGCATTCTTTTTCCGCCCCTTAAAGCCCACATTTCAGGTTTTAGTTCATCCCCTGACGCTTTTAACAGCTCCACATAAGAATGGACAAGATTTCCGCTTACCAGGTAGCGCCCTCCTAGTTTTTCCATTCCTTCCGCGTCATCCCAGGCCATTCCGTTTACTTTGTTCCTGGCATACCAGAGCCTGCCTTCCGCGGAAAAACTTTCCGAATACATCATGTCCCGGTATTCAAGTTTTGGCACCTGCACAATATCCAGTTTGGGTATTTGCAGTTCCTTGAGCTTTGGAATAGTGCTTTCCGAGGGCGTCCACCACCTGCAGCCAAGTTTTTCCAGCAGTTCATAAACCCCGTACATGGTGCCGCGTTTCTTCCCGCCGGCAATAACCACCCGGGAACCGGGGGTCTTTATCATAAAGCCGTCATTACCGAGTTTTTTCAGGTCCGCGGCAACGCCCAGGGCTCTCGCGGCCGGGCTATCCCCGACAATTATTGCTTTTTCCGGCAAAACCCCGCTTTCCGCGGGATAAATAATATAGTTTTTTCCTGTCATCAATTTTAAATGAGCCGCAAGGTCTTCCGCTGCCCATTTCTCGCTGGGGGAGGCGTCCTTGCTTAAAACAACCGCGTACTCTCCGGGGTTCAGGCCCTGCTGTGGAAGTTCCCCGGCCATAAAACCCGGGCAGGAAAACAGCAGCACAGAAATAATATTTATCAGCATGTGCAGATATTTATTCATATTTATTCTCCGTTTTAGTTCTCCTATCAGTTATCAGCCATCAGCAATCAGTAATTAATTTACTTCCACGTTGAAGCCGCGGAAGGCTTAAAATTCTCCCGGTATTTTTGCCACATCTCTTTGACCCAGGGATCGAAGACTTCGCCCTGCTTTATTCCCATGGGCTTGCCGTAAGTGTCCTGTATTATTCTTAGCTGGGCCGTATCATCTTCCGTCATCCAGCGGTCCACATAGGCAAAGAACGGCTCGTGCGCCCAGACATTTTCCGCTTTAAGCATTTTGGCCGCAAGCGCCTCTCCCACCCAGCTCAAACTTGTGCAGCAGCGCCGGTAACTTTCAGACATGGTTTTTTCTTTGCCCGGCCACTCCTTGGGCGGCAAATGCTCGTAAGGGCCCCTATCGGCAGAGCCGGGCTTATCGCCTATCAGCGGGTACTGCCCGGCAAAAAGGACCTTTGCACCCGTCCAGCACTTCCCCCAGATAGTATGCTCGTCTTCATCAAAACTGGCTTCCTTGATATTTTCTTTTAAATTGAGCATTTCCTTATCATTAAGCAGGACC
>CAITEH010000029.1 GCA_903891415.1 Candidatus Firestoneibacteriota bacterium | reverse complement strand
GTAAAGAAATATTGTTATCCGTTCAAAAAGGCCCACTAAAGAATTCGTAGATTGGCCTGCAACTACAGTTACAGCCGCAAAAAAAAAGATCAGGATTATTGAAATTTTGGAATAACTTCGGAATGCTCCGTTATTAAATTCTCCAAGCTCGGAAAATAAGATGCTGATCATGGCAAAAATAGTCAGCACACCGGCAATTAAATGATGCGTAAAACCCGTCAGGCTCAAGTTTACAAAATCCGAATCCTTGGGAAACAAAATTATCAATATGCCCGCTATTCCGCCTGCAATGAGGGTCAAACCGGAGAAAGCTTTGTATTTATTGGATTCTTTCCTGCCCAACCTGAATAACCCGTACCCGAATAATGCAAGACAAAAACTACTAAATGAAAATCCTATATCCAGTAATAGTTTATTCGGCGCGCCGATCTGAACAAGCGCGCTTATTGTCTGTGAAAACGGGCTGTAATTAGGCCTTAGATAACCTCCAAGCAAGACAAAACATCCATACATTACCGGTGCAATAATCCCCGCACTTTTAAGTATTTTAATTTTTTTTTGCATCAATAATTCCTTAGCAATAGACTATAGGCAAACTAGCAAGCTACTTCATGCAATTTCCTAAGACCTTTGTTATTTTCCGGATACTTTTTGTTAAAGGTCTTAAAGTACGCGTTTCCCTCTGATTATTCTCACCAAGAGCACGATAACTGCTATCACAAGCAGAATATGGATAACTCCACCCAGGGTATAATTACTCACCATTCCCGTGCCCCACAGGATTAAAAGTACAATAATTACCGTTTCCAGCATTTTGTCCTCCTTTTCCGGTTCTCTTATGCGGTTCATCAGTAAGCACGCTAATTTGACGGCTTATTTTTACCTGATTTTTTTCACTTATTTTATATTCATTTTTCACGTCAGCCCAGAGATGCTCCACACATTTCCTTATTTCTTCGCGGAGTTTATCACAGAGAGAGATATTTTTTTTAAGTTTACCTAAAGTTTTCATCCCACATTCTTTACTTTTGTTTTTCACACTACCCCCTGTTTTTCTTACGTCAGGCCGCAATCAAAAAGTAATTTTATTTATGCCCGCCGCCAAGGTGGTTATCCTGGTTTTTCTCGAATTTATTCTCTTTTTTTCCCTCGGTTCTGTTAACTTCTATTTCTTCATGATTCTTGTCATTTTCGTATCTGCGTCCATCATCGCGTTCATTATGGGCTTTTCTCTCCCATTTTTGACTCTGCCAATAGACGGGCTGATGGCTGTCATTCTCCCACCGGTTATTATACCAGTGCCGGTAGATCCAGCGATCTCCTTCATAGATCCGGTAGACCCAGTGGCCTTCATACCAGCACCTTTCATCATAATCAGCTATTACAACAACCGACCTATGATAACCGGAAAAACACCCCTGCAAGAGCAGTAATACCGTTACTGCAGAGAACAAGAACAGAATTTTTTTCATATACTTTCTCCCGATCAATATAGTTAAACACCGCTTTGTCATCTCAAACCCTGCTTTTTAGTATCTGGCTGTTCGAATCTGAACTCACTATAGAAAAAAATACCTGGCGCCCAATGAGCCAGAAATGTACATCCCGTTTACCGGATTAAATCTGAATGTCGGCGACATCTCAAAGAATATATCAAAATTGTTATCTTTGAAAATATAGCACAGCCCTATAGTGCCTCGTACACCAAAGTCCTGATAATTTGCGGTGCCGGTATTCAATATCCCTCCAAACCCGTAATAAAGGGGTAATCTTCCTTCATTGACCTTAAATATGCTGAAATCATGCCATAAATAATCCAGTTGCATCCTGGTATAAGGCCCGAAACCTACACCCATACCGAGAGCGTTAACATCAGATAGCCACAGTTTTCCGGTTATTCCCGGATAATCTCCAAATTCAAGGCCAAGGCCAAAATTCCTGCCTCCCATCTGTTGTCCAAACACATTCATTTGAAGGCCAAGCATCAAAAATATTGCCAGCAAAAATATTTTCTTCATTTCATCCTCCTTAAAGCACTTTCGTTTCTTCTCATTATTTTATCCTTTCGTATTTCTCCGGCTCTCTTCTCTTTGCCGCAGGTCGGAAGCCCGACCTGTTACAGATCGAAGCCTATTCCCGCATTCAGGCTTACCTTTGTATACAAAACGGCGGCCTGGGTTGAAAGCGGGCCAAGCGTTACTTGATAGGTGCCGGAATATGAGGTGAACATAATATCCGCAAATATTGTATTAAGTATCCTGGCTCCGGCTCCAATACCCCAGTACATTCCTCCCGTCAGGGCCGTTTGAAAAGGTGAATTCCACTTATATTGGTCATTTCCCGTGTAAGCAACATTGTAGCCCAGGTCAACTTTTGCATAAGGAGCGATACCGGGAACATTCCCAAAAGGAAAGAGTGAAGCAGTGGCATATACGGGAAGGAAACTGAATTGCGCGCTTGTGCCCGAAATATTCCTGTTCAAATTATAAGTTGCGCCCACACCTATGCTTAACATTTCCGAAAGCGGATGCTGAAATTCCATTAAGATGGAAGAGCCAAGATCCACGCCGGCTGAAGAGGTGCCAAGATTAGTTATTGTACCGGTAGACGTTGAAGGGTAATTCTGAAAACCATTTGAATCCAACCCGTATTTTATTACGAGTCTATTTTTTAAAGCAGGCGCCGTCCGATCTTCCGCAAATATCATGCTTGAAATACCTGCCGCCAGTATTGCCGCAATCATTAAAATATTTATTCTCATAGATTCTCCTTTAAAATAAAATATCAAAGCATTAACTCTTCCTGAATATTTCTTTTCTGTCCTCCTTTATATTTTTACCCGGCTTATGATTTTTTCAGCTTCCAGCCAGTGAGTACGGTCATTGCCATTTTTCCTGCCCTGCTTTTCCCAGAATTCATATGCCTTAGCTTTGATCTTTGTTCTTAACTGCTCCTTGGATTCAAAAGAGCCCTTATTGATTTTCGCTTCAACAACATTTTTCTTTACCATACTCTTCTCCTTTAATTTAAATACGTTTTATTTATCAAATCGATCAACTCACGGTCTTTAACAGGTTTTTGAAAGAAGCCCACGGCTCCGCTTTTCAATGCCTGCTCCTTCAGACCGCCATTTTCGTCAGCCGAAATAATAATAACCGGACGTTTTGATCCGGTTTTAACAACCCGTTTTAATACTTCCCACCCGTTCAACTCCGGCATATGAAGATCCAGGACCAAACAACCTTTCTCGCTGTCCTGTATTGCGCTGAAATATTTTTCTGCAGAAAGAAAGGTACTCACTTGAAACCCGTACGCCGTTAACAATAACTTAAGAGCCCGGCATATTGATTCATCATCATCCACAATGAATACTGTTTTTTTGTTCGTCATCATTTCATTACTCTCCATGAAATAATTTTCCACAACCTTAATTGAATTATAGGCAAATGCCGCAGACCCGTCAATTGTACCTGGGTATAATACCGGTTTTTACCGCAGCGCCGCTGGTAACATCTAATCAACAATTATTGGTTCAGAGTTATACGATGAAGAAAGGCGGTTAGTTTTTGGAGGGATTAATATCTGCTTTTTTTGCCAATAGGATAAGCTCTGTCACAGTTTTAGCCTGCATCTTCCGCATGACCCTTCCGCGATGAACTTTTATTGTCTGCAGGGAAGTCCCGCGCTTTTGGGCTATCTCCTTATTCATCAGCCCCCGGGCCACGAAACGAAATACTTCCAGTTCCCGCGGAGTCAAGGTCTTTATGAGCCGGTTTATCTTTGATATTTCGGCAAGTTCCTTTATTTGAATTACATTTTTTGTAAGGGCAAACGTAATGGCATTAAGCAGTTTTTTTGCAGTAAAAGGTTTTGGAAGAAAATCAATGGCTCCTGCCTTCATAGCTTTAACGCTCATTGGGATATCCCCGTGTCCCGTGATAAAGATAATAGGGATGTCAAGTTTCCGTACGGCCATAGCATCCTGAAGGGCAAGCCCGCTCATATTCGTAAGCCGGATATCAAGGACCACGCAGGAGGGCAGTTTAAGATGTTTAAAGGCTAAAAAACTTTCAGCACTGGAAAAGATTTCAACCTTGTATCCATGCGACTTTAACAATAAAGCCACTGCCCTGCAAATAGAGGCCTCATCATCGACAACATATATTACGGGTTTATGGTTACGCATTAAGAAGTTTTGGGCTCAACAGGAATGGTAAAATAAAAAGTTGCGCCCCGGTCCGGGTTATTTTTCGCATTCAATTGCCCCCCATGCGACTCAATAATTGACCGGCTTATTGATAATCCCATGCCTAAGCCGTCTGGTTTGTTGGTGAAAAAATGAGTAAAGATCTTGGGAATATTTTGCGAAGCTATTCCGCTGCCGGAATCCTTTACCGAGACAATTATCATACCCGTCTCTTTATGTGCAGTACTGATCAAAATTTCACGAGGTTCTACATTCCTCTCCATGGCGTCGAAACTGTTGCTTATTAGATTCAAAAATACCTGTTGCAGCTGTATCCGGTCACCGCAGACAAGCGGAAGATCTTTTTCCAATTCAAGTTTTAAGATCGTTCTCCTTACGTTAGCATCAGTTGTAATAAGTACTATAGTATCGTTGATAAGATTATTGATATTGAGCGGTTTCATTTCCGGCCTGTTCTTTTTTAACAATGAGCGCATCCGATGAATAACGTCCGCTGCTCTCTGATCATCACTCACTATGTATGATAGGATCCTGCTTATTTCCGGGTCCTTGCTGCCAAGCATGCGCTTTGCAGCTTGAGCATAAGAAAGAATAGCCGTAAGAGGTTGACTGATCTCATGCGCTAAAGACGAAACAAATTCCGCAAGTTTTCCCACCCTGGTTACATGCAGGAGCTCTTCGCGTTGATCCTCTATCTCTCGTTCCTTTTCCCTCATCAATGTAACATCTGTCTGAAGCCCGACATAATGAGTAACGATACCATGTGTGCCGTGCACCGGAGCTATCCGCAGTAAAATTAAACATTTTTTTCCGTTTTTCTGAAAACTAAGCATCTCCCCATGAAATACTTTATCTTGCAGTAAATTGTTTTTTATTTCAGAAATGACGCGCTGATCGGATGCGTCCCCATAAAACGAAAAATAGTTCTTGCCGACTATCTCTGTTTTTGAATAACCGGTCATCTTCTGGAATGCTTGATTGACATAGATTACGGGAAAATCCGGCTCTTGAGCATCAATAATAAAGATACCGTCTACTGTAGCTTCCATCGCTTTAGTGCGGATGTGGATCTGTTCTTCGGCCTTTAACTGCTTGCTAACTTCGTTTTTTAATTGCCCTTTTTTATTTTTCAACTCAGCAGCTTGTTTGCGTATCTGCTCGTTTGACTTTAGCTGCTTATCCGCGCCATTTTTCAATTCACCGTTTTGTCTTTGTATATGCTCGTCTGACCTTAACTGTTTATCCACTCCATTTTTCAACTCGCCGTTTTGTTTTTGTATCCGCTCGTTTGACTTTAGCTGTTTATCTGCACCATTTTTTAATTCGCCGTTTTGCTTGTGTATCTTCTCGTCTGATTTTAGCTGTTTATCCGCACCATCTTTCAATTGTAAATTGATATTTCTTAATTGAACAGCTTGCTGCTGAATTTTTTCTCTCAAATCTTTACCGGTTTTACCAAGATCAGCAACCAACTTTTCCAGGCGAAAACTCCCGCCATTGTTACTTTTTTCCCGTTTCAACGGTTTTTTCGATCTCTTTTGTTTAATATTCTTTTTCCTTTGTATTTTCATTTATTTCCAAAACCTTCTCTTTAATTATAAGATGGAAACTACTTTTTTGCCACTAATTATTTGAATTAGCCATTAATTAACATTCCAATTATTAATTATTGTATCAACTGATTTACATTATTTCAAATTAAAAACAACAGGAAAATTGCTAAAAGCAGAAATAATTAGGCAAGCTAAAAATTACCGGCAGAGTAAATATCAGGAAGAAAATTACGTTTTACTATAATTCAAGCCAGGTCGTTTAATAATAAATTCAAGCTCGCTTATTACATTTTGAGTCACAACACTTATTCTTAATACGGTCTTAATAGAATGAAGTAAATCACATACACCCAGCTAAGCAACCCATGGATTGCCATCCATAAAAGGGAATGAAGATGAGTGTAAGAAATTATCATAGCCATTGCCGTCCCAAAACCTATTCCGAATGTTATCCCATGTTTTTCCATAAGATCTCCTCTGTTCTTGCGGACAAAATAAAGTTAATTAAGCAGCCATGTATTTATATGTTTAAAATAGTTTGCTCACTTCTCTCAAGCAGGAGCAAACGCCGGATTGGATGAATACCGCATATTCTTTTGCAAGCTATTTAGAGTTTTTTTGCGGAAGAATAATTTCAACCAAATGAAGCTTATTATTTGCTGCATAACATTTTATATCCACATTCAGGCTGCTGTTGTGATCTTTCAAATATTGCGCTATCTTCTCATTGCTTTCCGGATCAAACTCACGTATCTCAGATGCAAAATAAAAAGCATAACCGAGAGTACAATTTAAGGCCTGAGTTTTAGAGTATGACTTGGAGAATTCATTTATATCGTTCCTGTGCTGGGCGGCGCAGGCATTATCAATAATAAGGCCATACAACCTTAATTCTTTTACCCCGGCCGGTGTATCTTCTTTTAGTATTGCAGCGCAACCTGTAATAACAAGCGCGGAAAATAATACCAGCATTAGATACTGCATCATTTTTTTCATTTTATACCTCCAATTGATATGATTTGGAATCCGTTATTTAAAAACCAGTTCAATCTTTTATAATTCTATGCTTTTTACAGAAAGCCGTCAATTGAACCCGGGTATAATAAGCATTTAACTGCCGGTATTTATAAAACTTTCTTTGTAATATTATTGAGCCGGACCTGCAACTACAAGGAGGGAGGCTAAGGTAGGTTATTTATAAAATGAAGTTTCGCGCGTTTTAAGCGGAGCAGAGGCCAGCGGGACATAAAGCCGCCGGCAATATTTTATATTGTATGGCTTTTTCCGGGGCAGGTTGCCGGCCTGTTCATACTACCTGTTTTGGCACCGGTGTTCCATATTATCCCCTATCCCGTCACCGTCAGTATCCGCCCATTCCCCGGGATCAAGGGGGAAGGCGTCTTTACTGTCTTCTATACCGTCGTTATCGTTATCTTTGTCCAGGTCATTAGGTATGCCGTCTTTATCAATATCAGGAGCGCCGTCATTTGTGATAAGGAGAGCCATATCTATGAGAAAATCAGGAACGGTGTAGGTCTGCTTTCCCTGCTCCGCCTCAAACCTGCCCAGTACAGCCGCGTTTTCCGGGTTATACCAGTAACCCTTGGCTTTGACCGGCACCTCCAGGGTAATTTTCAGGCCTTTAAGCAGTTCGGCGTGTGTCTTAAAGTGATTCAAATACACGGCTGCTTTTTTTCCGGAAGCCAGGCCGTACGCGCGCGCGGAAGCAGGGTCAGAAACTTCCACATTTTTCATTTTTATATCTTTGTCAAGCATGCCCGCAAAATCCTGCAGGGCATGAACATACTGCCGCTCTTTCGGGCCCAGCCACATATTCATATAATGCGCGTCTTTGGCGCCGTTCGTGACCCAGAAGATCACAGACATTTCATTAAAAAGAAAACTCCAGTTTCTTATTCTCATGCGCAAAGCAGAACCCGGGTCCCAAACTCCGCCGAATCCCGCGGGCCTCGGTTTTGACAGGTCCAGGATATTGCCGTGTTCACCCAGCATCACCGCTTTGCCAAACCTCTTATACCTGGTTTCCGCGACTATTTTATCCATTTCCAGCTCGCTTATCGTCGAATCCACATACCAGTGATGGGCGTTATAATCAATGCTGTCAAGCTCGGGCCGGGGCCAGCAGGTGGTGATTGGATGCTTGTACGGACAAAGGGGGCGCAAATAATCGGACATTTCTTTATACCAGCCGGCATCGGCGGTTTGTTCGTTCAGATACTGCCAGATATCGACATAAGCACCCCAGCGGTCAACACTGTATTTGATAAAATGTTTTAGCAGAGCCATGGCTTCTTTAAAATCAGGCGTATCATTAAATACCTTCTGATAGCCGAAGAACCCGTAATTAATATGGAACCCGTACCCGCGCACAAAACCCAGCAGTTCATCGGTCATCACGCTTTCCCTGATATAGTAATGTTCCAAACTGCTGTACTGGTCAAAGGAGCAATTGCTCTGGGAAAAGCGGAAGACGTTAAACCCGGCACGGCTGTAATTACGGAAATATACCTCCGCGTCCACCGGACAGTTCGTACCGCGTTTGAACAGCGGGCCTTCAGGTAAGGAAATCGTGGAATTTTTCCGGAACGGGCCTTCCAGGTGCCAGCCGGCCAGCACGCCGCCTGCCTCAGGTTTATTGCCCACGCAGTCTTGAATACCTATCGGAAAAAACGGGCTGCCGTCATCCAGCACCCAGCGAAAAGGATTTGCCGGATTGATGCGCATGAACCCCTTTAAAGGGGTTTTCCCTTTCACGCAGGTAAAACTGCCGCGGCCTTCCGCCCACCCGCCGTTCTTATCTGCAAACAGATAAGAATACTCCCATTTACCTTCCTCGGCAGGAGCAAAACGCGCTTTCCAGTAGTTTTGGCCGTTAAAAGGATATTCTTTTTCATCTGCTAATTTATCCAGGACTTCGGCCTTATCCGACGGACCGTAATAAAATCCTCCGACCTTTACCTGCCGGCCCGAAGGAGAAAAGAGCGTGACCGCGATTCCGGTATCAAAGAAAGGATCGGTATATTTGACATCCTGCCGGAAGGTAAGCTCGAAGATTTCATAGTAAGGCACTGTTTGGGTATTTTGTACATGCGTTACTTTCAGGGTCCTATTTTTCTCTTCCCTGTTGGTCACGGTCAGGGCGGTCTGCTCAATATTGACCTTTTCTAATTCTATGCGGTCAATGTATACCGGAGTTTTGGCGGACAGTATTTCCAGCCTGTATTTTCTATTTTCAGGCAGGCTTATCGAAAATGTTTTGCAGCGCGCTATTTTTTTTATTCCGTCCTGCCATAATTTTTTTTCAATGCCGTTGAAGGTCAAACTGAAAGAATCATTCGCATAGACATCAGTCCGGGAAAACACCGTGACGTTATAGAAACCTTTTTCAAGAACAGGTTCCAGCAGGGCTTTATTGTTTTCGCCGGGAAAAAACAGGGCCTTACCGCCCGAAGCGCCGGCCAGTTCCTCTACTTTTGCCTGCTCCTTTAATTCAAAATTCTCGCCTTCCAGGGTCAGCAGGCCGGACCTGACGTTAAAACTTTCAATATTAACCGACAGTAAAGGCGCCTCTTCACCATAGATAAAGCCCTCTCCCTGCAGCAGCAGACAAAAAATAAAAAGAATACCGGCTTTTCTCATTCTGCAGTCCCCTTATAAAGACGCTGGATCCCTGCATTCTCAGGGATGACGAGTTATCTGTTTTTTAGCCTATTTTCCGAGTATCTTTCTCAGATAATCATGGGCATTAATAAGTTTTTCTTTTGTTTCCAGCGGGTTAAAATCCTCTACCGAAAGCCACTTATTATACTTGACTGCTTTAAGATCCGCCATTAACTGTTCAAGATTCGCGAAACCCGCGTTGACCGGCGCAAAAGTCGGTTCCCAGACCGCCGAACCGTTAAAATTGACTTTTTTCAAGAGCCAGTTCGCATTTTTGATGTGCACGTGCGCGAGGTAAGGCCCGAGAATCTCGAGGCCCATCTTGTAGTTCTCGTAGCCCTCATAGACCATATTGCCGGCATCATGGATGACCCCTATGTATTTGGGATCAAAATTGGAAACTATCCTGTAAGCCGCAGAGGCCGAACAGGCGATATTGCCCATATGGATCTCGATTATACCTTTGGCTTTGTATTTTTTGCAGAGTTTTTCTATTTTAGCCAGGTTCTTAATGGTTTTATCGTAGCAGGCCTGATAGGTAAGTTTCCGGTCATAGCCCGCAACTCCGGCCCGGAAAGAGTTACAGCCGAAAGTATGGATATTCTGACAGACAATTTCGGCGTCCGCAATATCGTCAACTTTCAGATAGGTCGCAAGGTTGCATACTTTTATCCCGTAACTGTCGCAGACCTTGCGGATATTCTTTGCCTTGGCCTTCATGTTCTTTATACCCAGGTCAATTTTGTTGTTGCCCCAGAAAAAAGGCGGTTTCTGCCTCATTTCATCGGTCAGATCATAGACCCGGAGTTCGATACCTTCATAGCCGGTCTTTTTTAGAAAAGCACAGGCCTCCTCTATTGTGAACTCCGGCATGGTTACGGTGAAAACTGATAGTTTCATAGACACCCTCCCCTGTTAAGATATAAGTACAAAGTACAAATGACGAAGTACGATATAATGCAGGCGAAAAACCGCCTTCGCCTCATTCAATGTTAAATTTCAATTTTAGCGGGAACCTTTTCCCCGCTTTCCTTATATCGTCATTTGTAATTTGCTTTTTCTTTATTTTGCTACGCTCTTATCGTACTCTTCAAGCTCGCGGGCGTGCTTTTCCCACTCAGCCCGGAGTTCATCAATTCTTTCCTTAAGTTTTTTGTGTTCTTTTATCTTATTTACCGAATCTTTGTTTTTATAAGTTTCAGGGTCCGCAAGCATTTTATTCATCCGCTCATACCCGGCCTCGGCCTCATTCATTTCTTTTTCGGTTTTCACCAGGCGCCCGGCTATTTTTTCGCGCTTATATTTATCGTGCTTGACCTTCTTTTTTTCCGGAATGGGAGCCTGTCCGGGATTTATTCCCGCGGGTTTCACGGTTGTTTTAATTTTCCCATTCTTCAGGTCCTCTGCTTCCTCCGCTTCCTTTGCCATAAGTTTTTTCTTATAAATATAGTAATCAAAATCCCCCGGGTAAGCGGTCAGTTTACCGTTATCCACTTCAACTATCTTATTGGCGATGCTCTTGATGAAATGCACGTCATGGCTGATAAAGCATATGGACCCGGTGTAATCCTGCAATGCCTTTATTAAAATATCCCGGGAAGGAATATCCAGATGGTTGGTCGGTTCATCCATAAGAATAAAATTCGGCGGATTGGAAAGGACTTTTACAAGTACCAGGCGGCTTTTCTCACCCCCGCTCAGCACTTTGACCTGTTTGAAAACATCATCCCCTTTAAACATGAAGATACCGAGCATCTTTCTTATCTCAAGTTCACTTTTCATCCGGCAGACCGAATCCACCTCCTGCAAACAGGTGTTCTCCGCCTTTAGTACATCCAGGCGGTACTGGGGATAGTACTGCGGAAGGACATTAAAACCTTCTTTTCTGGTCCCCTTTTCAAAAGGCAGAATACCCGCGAGTATCTTAAGCAGGGTTGACTTACCCGCGCCGTTGATACCGACAAGCGCCACCTTGTCACCGCGGTCAACCTTAAAATCCACACCCTGGTAAACTTTGTTCTCCCCGTAGCTCTTATGGATATCCATTAAACTTATGACTTCTTTTCCGCTCTGTTCCGGCTGGGGAAAGGAAAAGTGCAGGGTCTTTTTTTCTTTCTCGACAACTATCTCTTCCATCTTTTCTATGTATTTCATCTTGCTTCTTGCCGAGGCCGCTTTGCTCGCTTTGGATTTAAAGCGGTTAATAAAATCCTGCAGTTGTTCCTTCTCCTTATCCTGGCGTTTCTTGGCATCAAGGAGCTGGGCCCGGCGGAGTTCTTTCTGATCGAGCATAAATTGATAGTTACCCTTATAGACCACCAGCTTGCTGTTCTCAATGCATACCAGCCGGGTGGCGGCATGGTCAATGAAGTCGCGGTCATGGGAGGTAAATAGAAGTATACCTTCATAGGCGGTAATATATTCCTGAAGCCAGAGCAGGGAATGCAGGTCCAGATGGTTCGTGGGTTCGTCCAGAAGCAGTATATCCGGCGGGTTTACCAGAAGTTTGGCCATGGCTATACGCATGAGCCAGCCGCCGGAAAATTCTTCCGTCTTCCGGCTGTAATCCTTCGGTAAAAATCCCAGCCCCGCCAGAATTCTTTTTGCCCGGTATTCCAGGGAAACCTTTTCGTCTTTTTCCACCTTTTCGTGCAGGCGGGAGTACTCGGCGAACAACTCCTCGGAATGTTCTCCTTCCGCCATGCGGTGCTCTATAGCGGAGAGCTCTTTTTTCAGAAGTTTTATATCCTTGCTGTCGCTCATTACTTCGTCAATAACGGTCTTACCCCGTATGGAATCTATCTCCTGGGGCAGGAATTTTATCCTGGCCTTGCCGTCGACAACAATATCCCCGGAATCCTGGTGTTCCTCGCCCGTAATTATCCGAAAGATCGTGGTCTTGCCGGACCCGTTCGGGCCTATAAGCGCGACCCGGTCCCCGGGATTAAAGAAAACCGAGGCACCTTCAAGGAGCACCTGTTCTCCAAAATGCTTTGTGATGTTGCTTAACTGTAACATTAAATTCCTTTTTCAATTTTTTGATCTAAGGTCAAAAAGAATAATGTAATATTATATCAAATATAGCGGTAAAAATGCGGTTTTTAACAAGCGTCTTTTAAATTAGGGACAGCGACCAATTAATTAATTGGTCGCTGTCCCTAATTTAAGATATTTTCATAATGATCTGAACAAAGATATTTTTTGATTTTTTCGGAACGGTAAACGCAAGCCGGCTCAAGGCCCCGGGCTTGGCATTCGCTTTACATTCTCTCTCGAGTTTTTTTACAGAGAAAACCGCGCCTTTGGGTTCTGCTATTGTTATTTCCAGGGTGCTTTTCTTTCCCCTGATCAAGGCCGTATTACCTTTGCATTTAACAGGGAACCAGGAAAGGAAGGCCTCTTCCACCGCAAGTTCATTTTTAAAAAGGAAGTTATCCTCTAATACCGCCGTGTTTTCTTTTGCTTTTAGTAATAAGTTTCTCCTGATGCTTTTTATCCCGGGGGCGCCGTAGGCCTTTGCGAACTCTATTTCGACCCGCTTCCGGCCCGGGTCATAGGCAGTGACCTTTCCTGCAAACTCTTTACCGTGCTTCTGGAGTTCTTTTCCGGCTACCGGAACATTATGGCCGTAGGAGCTGCAGAAAACATTTTCGTACCGCTTCTTTGCCGTAAAATAATCCCTGGAATAAAGGCCCGTACCGGGATCGCAGATCAAATTTTCACCGTTCACGTGCAGGATAAAACTCCCGACATCGTTATGGTTATGGTTCTCTTCGTTATGCCCGGCTTTTGCAATGAGAACCAGGTCCTTTTTTGAAGCGGTCTTTGCGGTAAGTTTTACGACCTGAGTTGACTTTAAGTAACTGTCCGTATTGACCTTGGAAAAAGGCAGGAGCTTTGTTTTTTTATCTTTTTGCCAGAAAAGATTGCGTATTTCCAGATATAAAAATTGAAGGAACCTGGGCGGATTGAGCAGTTCCAGCAGTTCCGGTAAATTTGTACGCCCGGAGAGTTTTATTATCATTCCGGGTGTAAAGTAAACTTTTTCTTCACAATCGGCAAAATTGGCAAAGACCCCTTTTGCGAGAGCCAGTTTAAGCGGGTACTGTGCTATTTTTTTCAGCCCCGGCGCGGCAAGCAGATCCGGCCTGCCTTTTGTCTTATGCCGCAGCAATTCGGAGAACAGCACATAGTTATTTAAACCGTAGATCCAGTAACTCACACCCTCTGTAGAGCCGCCGTCAGCTTCAAAAGCCGTATTAACATACGCCTCAAGCCCCTGTAAAACAAGTTTAAGCGCTTTTTTGAGCCTTTTCTTATCGGTCTCAAGATGAAGAAAGGCGGCTCCCACACAGCTGTTACAAACCCCGTTCCAGTTATTAGAACATTTATGCCAGAACATTTCCCGGTGGTATTTCAGGTAGGGGGCAAAGATCCTCTTTTCTACCTCGCTTTTTACCCTTTCAGTTATTTCGGCAGGGATAATATCTGCAAGCAGCCCCACCGCCTCTGCAAGCTCCAAGCCCGTATCAGCCGAGAACAGATCTATTTTTCCCGAATGACGTTCATGCGCCGGCAGGACCCAGGTGCTTTCCTCGCAGATATTAATGATGTGATCACAAGCCAAATCCAGGAATTTTTGCTCTTTTGTCAAATAAGCCGCAACAACCGCAAGGGCAAAGCGTTTCCTTTTAAGGAAGTAGGGTGCTTCGCAGCCCTGCCGGCCTCCAAACCTTTTATACTCGCGGTAGAGAGTATAGGTCACTAACGGGATCCCTTTTGGCTCCTTGAATTCTTCCCTCGCCGAAGCGACCATTTCTTTTGCAGTCCGGGAGGCCTTAAGCTCTTTAAAGGATTTTTTTACACCGAGCGCTTTAAGAAACTCTTTTGACATGTGTTTTCTCCGGTAAAAAAGACGACGGTTCAAAAAGGCACTGGATCAATAAGACGCTGCATTACAAAAGACACTGGATTATAAAAGACACTAGATCCTCGATAGTAACATTCGAGGATGATAAAAATATATTAAAATAGATTATCGTATATTTTTATCACTTTACTATTTTGTCGTGACGGTAGTCATACCAGACATTTTCAAACCAGTAGTCCGTTGACGGCAGCGGCCTTACTTTGCGGAAGCTGCTTATTATTTTCCCCTTTCCGTTAACACAGGTCTCCAGCACCCGGTCGGCAAGTTCCCCTGAATATCTCTTATAGCGCCAGGCGCTGCCGAGTTTTTTAAGGGGCACTATACCGGTCTTATCCATGATCAGGTAGGAGCCCCGGCTCTTCCCGCCTTTTTGAATGTAGGCCTTAATGGCATCCAGATAGGCAAGCTGGGTCAGGGAGAGTTCCACGGTCTTGATAAAATAGAGCAGCAGGTTCTTATCCTTTATTTTAAGCCCGGCTAATTCGAGGTGGCTCTGCTTTGCTTCTTCAAGTGCTTTAACGGAGGCGGAGGCGGATCTTATATGCGCGCCGTATTTTGACATTCTTTCCTGCAGGTCTTTCCTGAACTTAAAGAGCACTTCTTTCTCTGCACCCTTCTTGGCATCCAGCATTCTTTTTATATTTACCAGCGCCGCCTTGAACTGTTTGGCTGAATTTTTTCCCGCTTTGCCTTTGACGGATTTGCTGTATCTTTTCGCGATATACAAAGCACTCCGGTAACCGGCCACCTGCCCGGAATTCAGCGCCGAGCCCCCGGGCCTGTAAACACCGTGGCTGCCGTTCACCTCGCCTATCGGGAAAAGATGTTTAATATTGGATTCCCACCAGTGATTGCCGGAAAGACCGCCGTTATTATGCTGGGCACAGACCGCTATCTCCAGCGGCTCGCGCGTGAGGTCAATACCGTTATTCCTGTAAAGATCTATCGCAGCCGGGTTCATTTTCTTCAGGCGGTCTATGGGGAGTTTAAGCAAAGCGTTGGATTTCTTAAGATATTCAAACGCCTCTTTTGAAAGATCTTTAAAGTCAAATTTTTTAAGCCCGCCCGCGGGTTCCGGGTTGTTCAGGAAATCCATAAAAACGCGCCTGCCTTTTATATTTGTTTCCTGGTAGACCAGGATATCTATTAGGGACGAGCCCAGGTCTTCAATTTTCCTCGGGTCAAAGGGCCACTGGTAACCTTTCAAAAATATTGCCGAGGCCAGCCTGCCCATAGACGGAAAATATTCATTTAAAAAGTCCTTTTCGTCCCCGCCGTTCTTGTCCGTGGAGAAATAACGGGGAATAACCTGCTGGTAAGTCCCGGACAGGTTCCATCTGAACTTGATAGAAGCCAGCCCGTACTGGGATTCCGTAAGATTCTTGGCTCTGGCTCCGGCCGCGAGCGCCACGCCTATACTGCCGACCTGGCTGGGCGGGTAGACCGAATCCTGGTATATGCCCGCGGGGCCGCCCGTGGCAAAAATTATATTCTCACAATTGAACAGGGTCAGGCCGAAAACGGAATTTTTGAACTTTGCCTTATTAATGGCCAGAAGGCCGGTCACTCTTTTGTCTTTGCCTGCCTGTGCCGTAAGCAGTTTGATCACCTCGTGTTTATCAAATATTTTTATCTTGCAGGCGCGTATTTTTTTCATAAGGCAGTGGAACATTTCCTGCGAGGTCAAGGGCCCGGCCGAGGTGGCGCGGCATTTCAGGTCATGGTCTGTTTTATAACCGATATACTCGCCGTACTCGTTGTAAGGAAATTTAACCCCCAGTTCGGTAAGATGATAGAATTCTTTAAGCGACAGCATGGCTTCGACCAGGGCAATATCCCCGTCCATGGCCCCGCCGCCAAACAGGTCCCTGGCCATTTCATAGGGCGAGTCCTGCAATTTTGAAGTGGCAAGCTTGTAAAAAGTCTGTTTATCCGAGCCGGTGTTCGCGGAGGTGCCCCCGCCGAGCAGGTCCGTAAGGACCGCGATATTTTTCTGTCCGTTCTCAAATAAATGAAGCGCGGCATTCAACCCTGCCGCCCCGCTGCCTACAATTACCGTATTAAAACTCTTAATATCATATTTCATCTTACAGCCTCCTTAAATGGAATCCGCCATCGACATTAAAGACCTGCCCGGTGGAATAAGGCACATAACCTTCCGCAATACCGGCAACCGTTTTTGCGATATCTGCGGGAAGTCCCCATCTTTTAAAAGGAAGTATTCCTTCACCGATCAGCTTGTCATATTTTTCCTTTACACCCGCGGTCATGTCTGTGGCAATGATCCCCGGCCGTATCTCAAAAACGGGGATATTGAACTCGGAAAGCCTGTCCGCGTAAAGCTTAGTCATCATGCTCACCCCGGCCTTGGAAACACAGTATTCGCCGCGCCCCGTAGAGGAGGTATAGGCCGACATGGAGGACATATTTACGATAACGGGATTATAATCCTGCGAGGCCTTTTTCAGCTCGATCATCCATTTGGCTATGAGCTGGGTAAGGAAATACGGCCCCTTCAAATTAACCGCCATTAAGAGGTCAAAACTTTCTTCGCTTGCCTCCAGGATATCCGCCCTCACCTTCGGGGCAATCCCGGCATTATTTACCAGGACATCAAGCCCGGGCAGGTCCGCCCTGAGTTTTTGTACGGTATTCTTCCTTTCCTCCGCCTTTGAGATATCTATTTTATAGGTCAGGCATTTCACGCCGAGTTTTTCTATCTCGGCCTTCGCGCTGGAAGCATCTATCAGATCCAATATCACGATGTCATAATTATGGCGCGCCAGTTCCTGCGCTATCCCGAATCCGATCCCCCTGCTTCCTCCGGTTATTAAGGCCGTTTTTTTCATCTGTTTTCTCCTCTGGAAAATAGCTGCTAGGTTCTAGGTACCAGGTGCTAGGGTAGGATAAAAAGATATTTCTTTTCCCAGTACCTAGAACCCAAAACCCAGGACCTGTTAACTATTATTCTTAATTATTTCATCCGCTGCGTCAATTCCTTCCCTGACCGCCTGGACCACGGTTTTTCCGCCGTTGATAATATCTCCCCCGGCGTAGACCCTTTCTTTAGCGGTAAGAAAACTCCCTTTTCCTGTAATTATGCTATTCCCTTTAAGGGCGAGACCCGAAAGGCCCTCCACAAGTTCTCCGGAGATCTTCTGCCCCAGCGCCTCTACGCACAGGGTTACAGGGAAAACATATTCTGAGCCGGGAATAACTACCGGTTTTCTTCTGCCGGAAGCGTCGGCATCCTGCAGTTCGGTCCTTGCGAGTTTGACGCCCGCAAGGGCCCCGTTTTCATCTTTAATATAACTTAAAGGCTGCTGCAAGAACTGGAAGTTGATACCGCTCTCCAGGGCGTGCTGCACCTCGCCTTCCCAGGCCGGCAGTTCCCGGTAGGACCTTCTATACAGTACATAGACGTCTTTTACTCCGAGTTCCTTTAAAGCCAGCGCCGCGTCCATGGCGGAATTTCCGCCTCCGATAACCACGGCCTTTGCCGGGAACTGTGCCGTGGAGCTTCTTGCCTGTCTTAAAAAATCCAGCGCCGAGAAAACACCCGCCGGTTTTTCTCCTTCTTCAAAATTGGTATCCTCAGGAAGCCCCGCCGCAACAAAGACGCTGCAGTAGCCCTGCCTTAAAATATCATCGACCGTGAAATTTTTATCTATCTTTTGGCCGTATTTAATATTGAACAGGCCCGTCTCTTCCAGCTTGAAAGAGGCCGTTTCGTTCTCCAGGATATTTTCGGGCAGCCTTTTCAAAGGGATCACCGAAGAAGCGGTCCCTCCCGGCTTGTGTCCCGCTTCATAGACCGTGACGCTAAACCCGGCCCGGATAAGACGCACGGTGCAGGCAATGCCCGCGGGGCCAAAACCCACCACGGCAGCTTTTTTTCCCTTCGGAGCCCCGGCTTTGACCCTGGTCAACCCTTTCTTTCTCGCTTCAACAGCCAGATATTTTTGAATTTCCCCTATGGGTATCTCTTTCTTTTCAAGTATCCTCGCGCTGCAGTCCTTCTCGCATAGAACTTCTTTAGGGCAGGCATACGCGCAAGTTTCCGGGAGGATATTTTTTTCGGTCATTATTTTGTAGCCCTTTTCTATATCCCCCGCCGAAAAAGCGGAGATGAAGCCGGGAATGTCCATATTAGCCGGGCAATTTCCCGCGCAGGGTGCTTCACTGCAGGAACGGCAGTTATCAGCAAAGTTCTTAATAAAGTCCCGGTCTTTGAGCCGCCCCTGATAATACAGGCTGCCATAGACCCCGTTATCATGGATAACGCAGCCGGAAACCCCGCCGTCACGCATCATCTGGGTGCAGGAAGAACAGGTAATGCAGGTTTTCTTTGACTTGAGCTCCCCGTAAGCCAGAATTTCATTGGCATAACCGGGATGGGCAAGCGCCAGCCGGCCAAAGCCGATAATAGAAGAGGAACCCTCTTTGAGCATGGCCGCGCCGGAGTTGACCGCGAACTCCCTCAGCCAGGTAGTACCGGTAGAGATCATATGGATCCCCGGATTTTTTTTGGCTACCTCTGCCGTTAATTGCAGGTTCTTTGAAATAAAGGAAAGCGGGTGTTCTTCCGGAAGGCGCATGCCGGATACGGGAAAATCATAAGGCCTTTCCACGTAAGGATTATAATAAGGATTGGCAACACAAATATTAAGGAGTTTTACGCCGTTCTTTCCGAGTGTATCTATGAGTTTCAAAGGTTCTTCAAGGTCGGGGGTCATACTTTTGTCCGCAGCCATCCCGAAGCCGTAAGGATACGGGGTAAAGTCGCAGATATTCAGCCTGCTGGTAATGAACATGTCGGGTATTTTTTTCCTTATCTTCGCCATTATCTCCAGAAGGAACCTGACCCTGTTGGTATATTCCCCGCCGTATTTGCTGTCCTTCCGGGTATGCGAGCCCAAAAGCTCGTAGATCAAATAACCATGACAGGCTTTAATATCAACCGCGTCGTAACCGCAGGCCCTGGCCATCTCAGCTGCCGCCACATATTTTTCCTGCAAGGCCTCAAGTTCCTTATCGGTAATAAGGGGATAATCCGCGGGCAGTTTGGAGGCCCGGTCAAGAAATTCCGAATGCTGGGCGATCACGGGTTTCGGCGGGCCAAAAGGCTTGCTGTATCTGCCGGAATGCGTAAGCTGTAAGACCAGAAACGGGTTTTGTTTTTTTCCCTGCTGATCCACCGCTGCTTCACGGATGGTTTCCGCCAGTTCTTTAAATTTAGGCAGGGAGTTTTCATTAATGTAAAGCTGCCTCGGGTTCGCTTTGCCTTCCGGCACGACCGCAGTCGCTTCCAGCCAGATAAGCCCGGACCCGCCGGCCGCGAATCTTTTATATTTTCTCAAGGTCAAGGGCCCCGGCGCGCCGTTCTCCTCACCGTCACAACCCTCCATAGGATGTATACAGATCCGGTTCGGGATGGAATATTTCCCGATCTTCAATTCTTTGCGGTAAAGATCCGCGTCGGCCTTCTCGGCCAGGGGCAGCTGCAATTTTAATCTTTCAAGCTCCGCTTTCAGGTCTTGCATATTTTTATAAGTAAAACTGTTTTTATTCTCCGCCATTATTCCTCCTATTAACCTGTTTCCTTTCATAAATCGAGAATATATAGGTGCTAGGTACTAGGGGTTAGGGGCTGGGCAAAACTTTTTCATTTTTTCCCGGAACCCGGGACCTATTTTTTCACTTCTTTCCCAGTACCCAGGACCTAAAACCCAGGACCTTTTTTTTATTTCTTATATCTTTCTTTTTTTATATGCAGGATCACCAGTTCGGTATCCTCGACAGCTTCATAAGTGTGTTTTAGGAGCGCATCAAACTGAATTGACTCATTCTCATGCAGCTCATAGGTCTCACTGGGCAGGTAGAAAATGACTTTACCTTTAAGGACCCAGCAGATCTCGTAGTCATCTTTATGCATTTTCGGCCGGGACACCTTGCTCCCTGCTTTTGCCGAACCCAAAAGCAGCCTGGCGTTATCATACCGGAGTTCCCTGAAGTTAAACCCGTCGGAGTTATGCTCCGTGGAATTTTTCTTTTTTGCCGTAACATACTCCGCAAGCGCAATAAGATCGGAAGCATTTATTGAAAGCGCGTGGCTTATCCGGTAGATGGTTTTCAGATCAGCGGCAGTCTGGTTTCTTTCAAGCTTGGAAATTACCGCAGGCGAGATCCCTGATTTTCTGGAAAGGTCTCCGATGTTCAGGCCTTCTTTCTTTCTTAATTCACGGAGGATAGAAAAATCATACATTTCCCGCACAACCATCATTGCCTCGCTTTCCTACACGATATATTTTCTTTTGTTTTATATCTAGTAAGAATATACGATATTTCTTGCGCATTGTCAACAGGCGATAATTACCAAAGGCGCCTGGCACCTTTACACACTTATTTTTTTATAATTTTATAGGCCTGACGTTCTTTATTTAAAATAAGATCATTTAATGCTTATTGACATTTCAGCCAAGGGAGAAAATCTCTAAGCAGTGGTAAAATTAACACAGTTTTCGTGGTTTATTAATTATAGGTTGAGTTTTTCTGGATTTGAATTCTGTTTTTAATTTCGTTACTAATTCGGAGAGATTTTTCTTGGGCGTTTCTTTTGTTAAAATCATTAAGTTTTCAGCCCTCCCGCATAGTTTTCTTTATCAATCATACTATTAAAAGGGATGTTTTCAAGGTTTTTTTATTTATGTATATATTCATATTATCCGATTCTTGACAAACTGACATCTTTTTAGTATAATACGTTTATAAACAATCAACCAACTCTATATTATACGGGAGATCCGATTGATGTAGAGTCTCCGGAGCCGCAAGGCTCCGGGTTTGTGTTTTGGGTCCATTTGTACTGAAAGGCAATCGTTGCAGTAATATTCTTAAACCTTCCCTGGCAATGCGACCTTAGATTATATGAATTTCTCGTATTATTATCAAAATACACATTCATTACTTTTTTCCCTTCTCTTATTACTATGTCAACAGCCGGGATATAATCAGAATCTCCGGAAACCAGATATGCTATGTCAAATTGGGCTCTATGGCACAAATCCACCATATTTGTTGCAAGAAACACGTCGGCAAGTTTTTCTGTAGGAGGATTGGTCTTTGAATTGTAATAACCCTTTAGAAACCTGAGATTTTTAAGTCTTTTTATATCGGCAAAGTATTCTTGCTGTTTATTGTAATTTTCTTTGCCTCTGTTCTGAAGGAAATTTGCATCAGCATAATATATTCCCATCAATAACCTATCTTTAATTATATGTTTACAAAATCCTCCGAGTTCTAAACGATCTATTCCGTAACAAGCTTTCAAACCATTATAAAGATTATTACCATCAATAAAAACAATAGCTCTTTCCTTGAACATTTATAACACCCCTTGAATGAAGTAGGGTATTATAGCAGGAAGAGGATAGAGAAGACAAGGAAAGATATCTAACGCAAAATAATATCAGTTATTATATTTACCTAATATTTGACTTTCAAGGAGGGGATATTTTTCCGTTCAGATCCCACAGGTCTTCCCAGGTCTGGCCTTCTTTCCAGAGAAAGACCTGGCCTTTCACCAGGCGGCAATTCTTATCAAGTTTGGAGAGTTCCTTCATTTCCTCTTTGGTAAGAGCTCCGGAAAGCACGGCTTTCAGATTGCTCATGTATTTTTCACGGTTCACCGAAAAGGGTATTACGACCCCGCCCCGCTGGACGCCCCATTTTATGCAGACCACCGCGGGATGAACTTTGAGCCTTCCGGCAATTTTGACAATGACCGGATCTTCGATATCAACGGTGTCCTCCGGGGTCCTATCACGTTCGGGCCGTTTAGGCGAGCCGATCGGGCTATAGCCGATAGGCACAATTCCCTGCTCCACGGTAAAATTAAAAAGTTCCTCCTGCTGAAAATGAGGATGTAATTCCATTTCAGCACACGCAGGTTTTATTCTCGAATCCCGGAGCAGGAGCTTTAATTTCGGGACAGTCATATTGGAGGTGCCTATATTTCTTACCAGTCCCAGGTCCACAAGTTTTTCCAGCTGCCGCCAGGTCCGCATGTAGTTCTCATGAATATACGGTTTTGCCCGGGGGTCGCGGGACGACACGCTCACCCCTTTCGCGTGAGAATTGGGGAACGGCCAGTGTATCAGGTAAAGGTCAAGATGCTCAAGCTGCAGGTCCCGCAGGGAGCTTTTACACGCGGGGAGCACATCTTTTTCCGCATGCTTGTCATTCCACAGTTTTGAAGTTATCCAGAGCTCGCTCCGTTTAACACCATTTTTTACGGCTTCCTTTAAGACCGGCCCTATTAAGTGTTCGTTCCCGTAAACTGAAGCGCAGTCAATATGCCGGTAACCCGAAGCAACCGCGTCTTTTACCGCGGCCGCCACCTGCCCGCCGGAATAACGGTCCGACCCGAAGGTGCCCAGCCCGACAACCGGTATTTTATCCCCGGTATAAAGGGCCTTTTTGGGAACCTGCTCCGGCTCCACACCCGCGGCTGCTGAATTATTTTTTGTATCCATAAAGCTCCGTAGTATTTACTTTATCTCTTCGTCAAAAACGACCGCTACTTTGCCGCATTTACCGCCGGCCATTAATTTGTAGGCGTCGGCTGCTTTATCGAGCGTAAATCTGTGGGTAACCAGCTCCTCGGGATGAAGTTTCCACCTGACCAGGCGTTCCACGAGCTCTTCCATAAGCCAGATACTGGTCACCCAGGAGCCGTATATGGTCTTTTGTTCATGGATAATATCCGGGCTTGGATTAAATTCAACGGTGCCGCCTTCCCCGACCAGGGCTATTTTTCCCCATTTCCGGGCAGCCCGTATCGCCAGCTGGCGCCCCGCTGTATGCCCGGAACAGTCAATTGCGCGTTCCACGCCTTTGCCTTTCGTAAGTTCCAGAACCTTTTCCAGCGTATCGGGCCCGGCAACAAACACGTGCCCGGCAAGTTTTTTGTCCCTGGCAAGCTTGCAGCGTTCCTTGGTAACATCAACTCCTATAAGCATATTCGCGCCCAGGGCTTTCGCGAGCATCAGAGTTGCCAGCCCGACCGGGCCCAGGCCTACAACAAGCACAGCATCATTGCCGCAGATACCTATCTTCTGCAAACCTTCGTAAACCGTCCCGAAACCGCAGGCCACCTGCGCTCCGTCCGTATAGGTAAGTTCCTCCGGAAGCAGGACACAATCCTTCTCGTCAGCCAGGATATAGGGCGCCATACCGCCGTCCCTTTGCCAGCCATAAGCGGCGCGGTGCGGGCTGGAGCAGCTGATCATATAGCCCCGCCGGCAGTCATTACAGACCCCGCAGCCGGAAATATGATAGAGCACTACCCGGTCATTTTTTTTGAATCTTTTCAAACCCGGCCCGCATTTAACTATCAGTCCGGAAGGTTCATGGCCCGCGATCTTATTCTGGTAACCCTCGGGCCCTTTGCCCAGGTGCTCCCGGTAGATAGCGCGTATATCACTGCCGCAGATTGTTGAAGCTTTAGTTTTGATCAAAACCTGCCCATAGCCCGGCTCCGGAATTTCGACCTCTTTCAAAACAACCGTGCTGTTTCCCGGCAAATAGGCAGCTTTCATGGTTTTTTTCATACAGGCACCGTCCTTTCTTCTCTGGTTTTTGGAACTTCACAAAAAGCTTTTAACACTTCATCTTTGGTTTCCGCGGGTATCTCGCACCCGGCGCTTAACATATAGCCGGTTGGCCCGGCAAGCTCCAGGCACGCACGCGCTTTCTTAGCGCATTCTTCCGGAGAAGCTTTTAGCATATCCGTGACCGGGTCAAGGTTCCCTTTATAGCATTTTCCGCGCCCGCCATAGGCCTTTTTTGCTTTTTCCAGCGGTACCATATGGTCTACGTTAAAAAGATCCGCGCCGGAAACGGCCATATCTTCGAGCAGGGAAACAGTATTCCCGCAGATATGCAGTTTAACCGGCCGGCCCGCGTTATGAATACCGGCTATTACCTCTTTTTCATAAGGCAACGCAAATTCCCGGTACATGGCAGAAGAGATCAAAGAAGCGGCGGCATCCCCGGCGCCTATCATGTCCGCGCCGGCTTCAACCTGCGCGAGAGAAAAATCCCCGACTACCTTTGTCAGGAACGCAAGCAAGCGGTGAGCCAGCAGGGGGTCATCGCTGAGCATCAGCATAAAGTTGGTTATTCCGCAGAGAGAGCAGGCCTCGGTAAAGGGCATATCAACCCAGCCCAGCACGGCTATTTTCCCGCGGGCCCCTTTTACCATCTCTTCAACGGCAAGCACACGGTCCCCCATTCTTCCCTTTTTAACCGCAGGATCCGGCCTCCCCAATTTAGCCAGGTCAGATGAGGAAGAGATCAGCGGGTCCAAAAGATAAGGCGGTTTTTCCTCAGGGTACGCCATCCTGCCTCCAAGATCCGCGGAGACACGGAAGGCGTCGGAGCAGGAGGTAATTGCATCCAGATCGAATTTATTTTGAATAGCCAGCTGCGCGGCGGCCATAGCCCTGCCGTTGGTGGCATATTCTTTATAGGTTATTTTATGGCGCGCGGCCGGTAAAAACATCAGGAGCGGAAAAACAGGCACCCTGTCGGTCTTTTCCCCTTTCACGCACGCAAGAAATCTTTCCCGGTTAGTCATTTTAGGTCCTTACTTTTGCTTAAACTTAGAAAACTGCCCGCGGCAAAAGCGCGGTTCCTTACGATATTAACCGATTTTTCACCAATATTCAACACCGTAATGAACACCTCAGGACTGAAAAAGGAAGCAGCGGCGGAGGGAAACTGTATTTTTACTTATACTCGTAGGCCCCGATACAGGGCGCTTTATCCCGGGGAATGCTCTTAATATCCAGGACAGCTCTGCCGGTTTGAAGTTCCATACCTTTCTTCTGTAATTATGGCAGGTTATTTACCGTTTTTGTCCACCGCATTCCTGTAATAGTGCTCACTGCCGCAGATGGCAACAAGATCCATTATACATTGAAAGAGGCCTTTGAAAAACATTCCTGCGAAAGCGAATATTTCAAGTTTCAGCAGATGTTTCAGGCACAGGCGGAGGGAATACATTGCGTGAAGCCAGCAGTTCTTGACGGCCCATTTCAACCTGCCGCCAAAAACCAGCGCCGCAGGCACGACAACCAGGGTAAGCAGGGTGGAACTTATGACCCCGCCTACAATGACCACACCCATGGAGGTTCTCTGCTTTGCCGCTTCATTTAAACCTATGGCTACCGGTATAGTTCCGGCAACCAGCGTAAGGGAGGTCATGATAATTGGCCGCAAGCGTGTTTTACCGGCGGTGACCAGCGCTTCTTCAAGGTCTTTACCCTGCGCCCTAAGCTGCTTTGTATAGTCCACAAGAAGAATAGAATTCTTGGTCGCTATACCAAAGAGCATTATGGTCCCTATCATTGAAAAAATATTCAAAGATTCTTTGGTGATCCAGAGCCCGAGCAGGGCCCCGGAAACCGCGAGAGGCAGGGGAATAAGGAGCGCGAACGGTGTCGCAAACGACTCGTATAAACTGGCCAGTACTATGTAGATAAAAAGTATCGCAAGCACGGCCGCCAGGCCCAGATTCCTGCTCATCTCATCAAACTGCTCCCCCTGCCCCTTATACTGATGCGTTATCCCGGGAGGCAGAAGGTTTTTGTTTTTTATTTCTTCATTCAGGTAGTTCATAAGATTACCGACGCCGTAACCGGTGGCAATATCCGAAGTTATCTGGATATTACGCAGGCCGCTGTTCCTCTGGACATTTGAAGGCCCTTCCGCCGGTTCAAGTTTTGCCGCCTGGTCAATGTTGATCAGCCGGTAGTTGACATTGGGGACCTTGACCGAACTAAAAAATTCTTTCAGGTCCCGGTCGGAATCCTGGAGCCGCACCCGGATGTTCCATTCCTTGCCCTTTTCCCTGAATTTTGCCGGGGTAACCCCTTCTATCTGCGCCCGTATCTCGGCCCCCGCGATCAAAGTAGAAATCCCGAGCTGCTTGGTCTTTTGTTCGTCGTAAACCATTTTATATTCCGGTTTCCCCGGCTTAAAGGACATATCCGGCTCAACAAAACCAGGATGTTTTTTCACCAGTTCGAGCACGGCTTTTGCCGCCTCTTCCAGCGCTTTCTGATCATTCCCCGAGATACTCATGGTGAACGGTTTCTGCCCGCCGAACATCATGTCATAATCATTAATGGAAAGATTATATTTCTTAAATTCCGTGAGCTGGCCCCTGAGTTTATC
>CAITEH010000028.1 GCA_903891415.1 Candidatus Firestoneibacteriota bacterium | reverse complement strand
GTCAGCTAAATACAGAATGGAAGCAAAAGATCAAGGAATCATCATTAAGCATGGCGGCGGCCCAAATGATTGTGACACTTATGGCATGCGGCAGACCATGATAAATAAAGAAAATAATGTCTATCATCTGTTTTATGACGCGACATCAAAAGCGGGAGTCTGGTGTGTTTGCCTTGCTACAAGCCGCGACCTTGTCCGCTGGGAAAAGAAAGGGCCCCTCATGGAACTCGGTCTTCCCGGGGAGATGGACTCCAAATACGCCGGCTCGCCCTGGGTATATAAAGAAGGCAGCGAATGGCACATGCTCTATATCGGTTCGCATAATGTAAATAAGGACGATAGAGTACCTTCCTTCCCCTACCTCACGCTAAAAGCGAAAAGCCTCTCGTTGTCCGGCCCCTGGATAAAACAGAAAGACGTTATCCCCTTCAGGACAAAACCCGGGACTTATTATTCCGAATCGGCAAGCGCCGGTCATATCGTAAGACATAACGGTGAGTACCTGCAGTTCTTCAGCGGTTCCCCCAAACAAAAAGAAGGAAAATATGTTTTACGTACCCTGGGCATTGCCCGGACCAAGGACCTGAACACACCCTGGACGCCTGATGTAGAACCGCTAGTACCTGCCGAAGAACAGGTAGAAAATTCTTCGCTTTATTTTGAACCGGCTTGCAAAAAATGGTTCCTATTTACAAATCATATTGGTTTGGAAAAAGATACGCCAGAATATACCGATGCCATCTGGGTTTACTGGTCTTCTGACCTGAATAAATGGGATCAAAAAAACAAAGCCGTGGTATTGGACGGGAATAACTGTAAATGGTCAAAGAGATGTATAGGACTTCCAACTGTGCTCCCCATCGGTAACCGGCTGGCAATTTTTTACGACGCGCCCGGCGGCAACAGTATTTCACATTTAAACCGCGACGCAGGACTGGCATGGCTGGATCTGCCGCTTTTATATTAAAATTAAAAAAAACCACCACTTTATAAAGAGGAGCTATTCTATGGAACAAAATATTAAACCACTGTACTCGTCAATCGCCCCTTATGCCTACTGGACAAAAGCGAATGATCCGGAAACAGGAAGTGCTGTTCCGGGGCTTGGTTCAAACCGTTTTTACCGCTTTAGGGAGCGGGTCAAGCTCTACAAGATGGAGATTGCTTATAGTCCCGAGCAATGGGAGGAAGGCGTTACCCTGGGAGGGAAACCGGATAAGGTTACGATCCTGGGATATTCTAACGCCGAACCTAAGGGAAAAGTTCTTTTTAACGGAAGCCTGCCCTGGAAGGAAGGCAGTTGCGAGATTTCTTTTAAGGGGGAAACGGTTCTTGCAGTCTCACAGCACTGCCATTGGAAACATCAGAATAAGAATGTTCATTCTTTTCACGAACAAAATCCGGCACCCTGGACAGTACCTTTCAATGCATTTGACGGAACAGTATGGTACGGCGTAAGCGAGAAAAACGCAGAGCCTATGCCCGAACCCCCTGCAGAACCCATGTTGAAAAAAGGAAAGATAGCCCCAAAAAGTTTGAAAGGCCAGAAAGCTTGGGACGACGGAATGTTCGTCCATTTTGAAAGCGCTTCTTTGAAAGTCTCTTTCTCCACCGTTCGCCCCCGCATGTCTTTTCTGGGCTGGGACGTTGAAGCTTCCGGACTGGCTAAGAAAAATCTTCTTATAGACAACATGCCGGACCGCGGTCCCGTATGGACTTCGGGGCCATGGGCTTTTGATCTTGCAGGGGCCTGTCCTCCTTATATCTGGGGCGGCGAGGTCGAGGTAAAGGGACAGAAAGTTTTCTACAAAAATCTTCACTGCGGCTCAGAACTTTACCTGAATGTAACTTTTACTATCGGTATTAAAGGGTTCACGATGGAAGTAAAGCAGCGCTGTAGCAAAACCTGCACTTTTCTTGAACATGCCGCATGGAAGTTTGTCTGGGACGGACGCGTAAACGGCTCCATATCTACATTTGCTAAACCCATACGCGGTGAAAACCGTAACGGCCTTGTCGAAAACTGTGGAGGTATTCATGCATCAGGTCACGGAGTACTTTCTTTCAAAACCAAAAGCGGAAGCAGCGCTACCGGCATTCAAGCCGAGACCTATGGCTTTGCCCTGCCTATCGGCGAAACGGCAGTTCAAATAGGATGCCGGCCTGAACCTTTTGGCCCGGTGACAACCTTGAAGGGTAATTACTCCTCTTCCATTAGTTTTGAAGTTACAAATATCGAACCTAACTTACGTGCCGGTATAGCACCCTCCTCTGTTCACAGGGGCCTGCGGAAATTCTGGCCTACAATATTTGGCTTCCGTCCAGAGGGGGCGGGTTTTTCTAATAATGCGTTCGCTATCAACGCCGTAAACTGTATGTACCTGGTTGCGGACATGGCGGTTTATACAAAAAAGACCCAAGGCCTGCCTGAAATGCTGGACCTTCTTGAATATACCCTGGAACTGGCATTAAAGGGCGGGCCCGGTTACGCCTGCCAGTGGAATCATGACCACCATCATGACACAGCTCCCTCACTGGTTATTTCCGCAGGAAGAATTCATCAGAGCCGGCCAAAGAACAGATGGTTTAAAGAAATGTGGCCAATAATAAAAAAGCCGGTTGAGCATATATTAAGCAAACTCGACGGCCAGGGCAGATATATTTGTAAAGCCCGTACAGGCAACAGCGGCAGTTATACGCGCAGCTGCGTTGCCTGGGATGCGATCGGAATGGGACATCATGTAGGCTATGCCAGTGCTCTTGCTTACAGGGCTTTACACTATGGAGCCGCAATGAGTCTATCCATGAATGATAAAGAACTGGCAAATAAGTGCATGAAAGCGGCAGAGAAACTAAAGATGGCAACGGTAAAAGATCTATATAATCCAAAAACCGGCTGGCTGGCAGAATGGCGCAGCGCCGACGGAGAACTTCACGACCATGCTTCCACCTTCACCACTGCGCAAGCGGCATGTTACGGAATGCTAACGGAAAAACAGGCCAAAGGTATGCTTGCCAAATTGGAAAAAGAACGCATCCTTAGAGGCCATACCGATTTCCGCTACGGTGTTGCCTGCCAGCTCCGGCCCATACGAAAAGACGAAAATATCGGTTGGCTTAAAAGAAGTGGATTATATACTGACGGCTTTTTTAAGGAAGTCTATCGCTCCCGCCGGGAAGACGGTGCCGATACCTTCGGCCTATTCATTAACGGGTGCCTCACTCCTACTTTTTCCCAGTATTATATACAAGCAATGGCAAAATATGGTTTCAAGAAAACAGCCGACCGGATCTGCAACCAGCTGCTTGAGAGTTTTGATAAACATACTTTTGAAGGTTCACATACCGGAACAGAGTTTTGGAGCTGGGACGGAATGACTACCGGGTATGAGGGCGTAATGACCCATAATTACGCTGTTTTTTATGCCATAGCCGCTCATAAGGGTTGGGTAAAACCGCTAAAACCGGAATGGTAAAGGGGAGTAATTGAATATTTATGAAAGTTATATATATGGTTTTTCTTCAAGTTCTATTTTGAAGCGGGTTCTTTAGCGCCGACTCTGCAAATTTCTTGCCAAAAATTCATGATTTTACCAATAGGAGGACAAACTTTTGTTTAGGCCTCAAACTAAAAAAATGGTACAATATTTTGGGGCAGATCCTGAAAAAAACGGTCCGCCACAAAAATATTGTACCGGGAGTAATAAATGAAAAAGGTGCCTATGTTGTTAAATAGCAAAAGCCTTATAATTGTTTTATTTTTTATCCTTACGGCGAAGCAGGATGCCTGCGCAAAGCTTGTGATAACGGCTGATTATGATAACGGGCACATCCAGTCCGGAGCCAGGATAAATGAAACAGGAGATAAGGCAACGGTTAATTTTGGGCCGGTCAGCTCTGATAAAGAAACGTGGTTTAACTTTAAAATAACGGGGTGCAAGGATAAAACGGTCAATTTTAGCTGCTCTTTTAAGGGAGCAAAAACGGAAAGAAAAGTCATCAGTGATTTTCATGTTGTAAGTTATAAGCCGTTCTTAAAGGTTTATGATAACAGTTACGAGATGATGGACTGCAGTTATAGCGACGGTGTTACTGAAACTTATTCTCATACCTTCAGGGAGGATACCGCCTACGTCTCTTTTTCTTATGTTGTTTCAAATACCATGATCGATAATTATATAAACGAAATACGGGAGAACCCGTTTGTAAAAGTCGAAATCCTGGGGAAATCAACTTTTTATGACCTTCCGCTTTATATGGTAACCGTTACCGATAAAACCGTACCCGATAAAAATAAAAAGACGATATGTTTAATAACCAGGGAAGATTCTTATGAGGCAGGCGGAAATGTAGCGCTGCTCGGGGCTCTAAGATATCTGCTTTCCAAAGAGCCTTCCGCCGTAGAGATCAGGAAACGCTTCGTTTATCTTTTTATGCCGTTATTCTCCCGGGACGGCGTAAAGATCGGGGCTACTAATTTTCCTTTGGATGCTAAAGGCGATAATTTTGTCTATTTTCCGCCGAACTTCCTTAATAATGAAAATAAAATAAAAGAAGCTGAGATGCTGAAAAATTATTTTATAGACTGGAAAAGCAAAGGTAAGACCATTGACGCCTATCATTCAATGCACTGCAACCCTTTTGGCGGCTCCGGTTTCTTTTATCGCCCTGACCCTGATAATCCGGAGTCAAAAACAAAGACAAAAGAATATATCTCAGCTCTACGAAAAGTATGCTTGCCTCACTACGAAGTGACATCTGCTTCTCCGCCCGCTATTGTTAAATATATCTTCCGTTATTTGCAAAAAGAGTTCAAAACGCTTGCCGTAAACACCCATAGTGATGCGGTATTTAAGAAGCAAAGACTCTGCGTGGAAGATAATTATCAGGACGGAGAACTGTTCGTAAGGGGAATTGCGTCTTTTTTTGGAACAGAAATACCTGAAAATGTCCCGCCTTTCCTCCTTGCAGAGAATGTAAGCCGGTATAGATGCAAAGAAAAGGATAAAGTTATCTTTAGCATGTTATATAAGGATGTTCTGGGCAGAGACCCGGAATATATAAAAGTTGTTATAGGCGGCCGGAGCTATAACATGGAAAAAACCGGGGAAGGGCCGAATATAAAGGGCGTTGCATACAAATGCGAAGTTACCATAGAATTGCCCGTGAACGATTATTATATTGAAGCGTCGAACGGGGTAAGTAAAAGAAGAATGCCCGAAACATATCTTCAGCTCGGACCGTACATTCCGAAATAAATTATCAGCTCCAACTAATTGACTTGCCCCAAAACATTGTACTAATCCGGCTATATAACCTCTAGAGAGTGCTGTCCTGACAAAATATGCACTTCTGGCATGACACGCAAGGTAAGATTATTAATGCTTCGCAAAGTGCGTTAGGCCGAATGCGCCGTTTGGATATTGTGCCCGTTGCAAGGGGTTTTCTTCAAGTTCTATTTTGAAGCGGGTTAGTTAACTCTCGACTCTGCCAATTTCTTGCCAAGAAGCGGCAAAATAATTAAACGGCGAAAATTGATTCAATTTTTCGGGCAGGTTAATCACTCGCGTATTCAGTTTAATTAAACAATTTTTATGGACTTGCTTTGGCAGACTCTCTCGCAGCCTCCAAGCCTGTCACATTTTGATCCGTCTGTCACTTTACACTTACCTGTTTTCTCGTCAATATAAAGAATTCCCTGCGGACACATATCAACGCAATTTCCGCAGCCGGTACAGGTCGTTTCGTTTATTTTTACATAATCTGGCATATTAACCCCCTGCTCAGTTCTTATAGCCACAAAATAATTAAATTCTTTGAGGCCTGGTCTATTATATTTTACTTTTTCTAGTCTTTTTTAGTAGACCAGCCAAATATGGTATATATCCCGCACCATCCTATTGCACCGGTTATGAGAAAAATAGCGCCTATAGGCCACAACCACCATATTCCTGATAGGAATGCCGTAACAAGCAAAGCAATTCCCAGAACGATCCTTATTACTCTGTCTATACCGCTTTCATTCTTTTTCATTTTACCTCCGATAAATATCTTATGAGTGTTTTCTCATATTGATACGCGGGCAGATATGATTACGGTCACATAGGGAAAACCACTATCACAATACCCGCTTCCGCAGGTGCTCTAAATTACTATTCTAAATATTAATGGCACCCATGGCTGGCGCAGGCATTCGTTGAATTCAATTCCACCATTTTACCCTTTGCAATTTCTTCTACAACATCCTTTACCGTTGCAAGCGTGCTTCTGTAAACCTTGATACCGCCGGCGTTAAGTTTCATTACAGCGCCCATGCCCATCCCTCCGGTAATGACAACATCCACTTTTTTTCCCTCAATAGCCCCAAGGGGATTACAGGCTCCGTGAGTGTGATGCTGGTTGGAATTATCCAAAGCTTCAACAGATTTGTCCCTGGTGTCAAAAATAACAAAGCAAGGGGCGCTTCCAAAATGTCCGTAAACCTTACTGTTCTCTCCTTCATTCTTTTCTACAGGTATGCAGATTCTCATATTTTTCTCCTTTTACAGCATCTTTTATTCCCATGCCCGTGGCCGGTAAAAGCATACACACCACCCTCTATCTTAAGCGCTTTCCCGTTCACAATAGCATCCGCCAGTTTTTTCCTGGCTTTTTCAATAATAATACCAAAAGTTTGCCGCGATACATTCATTTTCTTTGCCGCTTCTTCCTGATATTCTCCATTTAGATCAGCGAGCTTCACAGCTTCAAACTCGTCAAGTGTCATAGTTACTTCAACGAGTGAAGAACACGGTATCCCGCGCGGTTTAAAGTACCCGGCTTCCGGCTTCCCGCTTATGCGCCTGCACTTACAGGGCCTCACCATTTACCACCCTCCTTGTTATTGGCATATGACAATAATAGCAAATATAAAGCTGCTTGTCAATGATATTAAAAAAGAGTTTAGCAGGGAGGATTTACTGAAGTTGCAATTATGGGGTAACTTTATAGCATTATTTAAGGTTTAAGTGCAAGTCCATTAGGCATGACTACTTAGATAAGGGGAAAATATTTGGGGATAGCTCGCATTTTCAAACAATATTTAGCTGCCTGCATACAAACTCTATAATTTTTATCTTCTATCATTCTTTCAATTTGCTTGGAGGGTTTTTTGTATTTCAAACGTTCTAAGGTTTCTATGGCACACAACTTCACATAAAAGCTTTCATCGGTTAAGTATTTTATGGCTTCATCAGAAAACTCATACAACTTCAAATCCGCAATAGCATCAAGAGCAGTTGCTCTAATAAAATAATCTCCATCCTGTAATCCCTCTTTAATTATCTCACCCGCATTCCTAAAATCCAGCAAAACAGCCAGCCTGATCTTGGTAAATATTTCCTTCTCGACTTTCAACATATTGAGCAATATTTCTCTGTTCTCCCTTGAGTCAGCATATCTCAATAAAGCTTCCCCTGCTTTCGCCCTTACATAACGACTGAAATCCTGCGTGCATTCTATTATTATATTCAAAGATTGTTTCGTTTTAAAATAAGGCAGTGCATCGAGTGCCCGAACATGCAATCCTCTCCTAAATTGTTTAAAATATTGGGAAACAAACTCAAAAGTAACGACATGCCTTAAACGGAAATTATAATTACTCTCCGGAAGTTCAAGAATATACCGGGATAATTCCAAAAACCCCTGAGAGGTGCCTATATTAATTAGATCCATTATATTTTCAACAGCTTTTTTGTCACCCATCTTGAGGAGTGCAACTGTTGCCGCAATCCTTATCATGTCATGATTATACATTCCGCTAAAATCAAAAACCAGAGGGTCTTTTGATATAGCCCTAAGAACCGGCAGGGCCTTTTTGTCTCCTATTTTTTCAAGTGAATATACGGCAGTAACTTTGCTGTACCATTGATCCGTTTTTAACATATTAACAAGATATGGAATTGCTTTTTTATTCCCTATTTCTCCAAGTAATCTGGCTGCCTCTGCCCTAATAATATGTTCTTTGTTTTGCGTCCCTTTCAAGACTATATTCAAGTAATTCATGAGTCCATCCTCTTATGTAACTTGAACAACAAATCAACGGATGCCTCTATCATTTTATTTATCGAACCTAGTTCGAGTCTATCACCGGGTTCATAGCCGCCTTCTTCCATCGCATCGTCTGTGGGTAAATATAGATTCTCACTTCCTTTTAATCCTATATGCAATGTGGTTATAAAAGGTGATTTTTCCCTGAGTTCAAGAGCATACTCTGCAAATATTTCCTCGCCTTGAGCAACAAGCACCAGGTCATTTATAGCCAAACCTGAAATATTCTCGGCAATAAACTCCTTTTTATTATCTTTCGTTAATGTTTTAAGTTTTAACCAAGTTTCGCATGAATCGATAATAACTCTATTTTCATATTTTAATGATTTTTCCAATATCAATGTTTTTTCTGTTATTATTCTGGTAAGTTTGCCTAATTCGCGTTTATATTGAGCATTCCACTTTTTGGGATCCGTGGACAGAGGGGCTATATTCGGGCAAAGCGAAACATTACCAAGCGCTCCGTTTGTATAAACCGTGACGCTTCCCGGCATTCTTTCCTCAAGCGTTCTTGCGATACTGCCTGCCAGTTCAGAAGTAAAGTAAAGAACCGGGTACAGATGAATGTGGGAGCTAAAATTTACAATCGCTCCAATAGGTTTATTCTTAATATTCTTAAAGAACACGGCTCCTAGTTGTTTATCAAAAGCACCTCTATCAACTATTCTCGCGTTATTTGGCGGTGTCGGACCTGAACCCCAGCCGGTGATAACCGTCCCATCCGAGAGTTTTACTCTTCTGCTTCCGGTAACATTATCTATATTTGTAGTCCCATAACTGATCCTTACCCTTTGTTTATTCTTTATTACCTGCTTTGCAAGTTCCAGAGTTTTCTTTTGAAGCGTAACATAGTATCTTTCAAGTATTTTTCTAGAATATGGGGAAGCCCAGGCATGACCGCCTGCTGAAGAATGACAATGGGTAGCTGTTAACCAAATATCTTTTACTTCAATGCCCGAGAACTTTGAGATAATTTTTGATATTTTTTGACTTTCCTGCAAAACCGTATATGAATGCCCCGGCTGGGCATAGTCAACATAGACCGTGTCAAAAGTTATCATTAAAAACTTTTTGCCGCCTGATTGCAAAAACACTGCCCTTGCATAAAGCCGGTCTAAAATACCCCTGGCTCCGGGGAAAAGCCTTGGCATTCCGCACAGCTCCATTCCTACCGGATGCTCAGGAGTTATATCGATTTTTTCAAAACCTGCATATAACGGGAAACCTTTTTTGACTGCAATATTTTTACTTGCTGTCATACAACCTATTGATTTCATTTATAATTCTTGGCGTTTCCTTGTCTGCCACATTAATCTTTCCGGACTTGAGAAGTCTTTCCACTTGTCCTTTTTCGGTAAGTATGTAGTAATTTATATTTAAACTCACAGAATCCCCTTTTTTTGCATCTATAGGTTTGCCGAAATACTCCATATTGTAGGAGTTACCCGGCCTATAGACATATATATCATCCATTTCTGAAGGATCGAATGTCATTAACAGTGTTTCTTTTTCTTTTTTGTCAAAAGCCAGCCACCAGCCGCAATCGGGCCTGTAATCATTTTCTTTGGCGTCTCTTATTATCTTTTCTTTCTCTGGAACCACTATTATATCATCGGCTGTATCATTCCCACCCGCATTTATTGAAGGATGAACTCTTATTTTGAATTTTTCTATAATTTCACTGCCGATATTAGTATATTTTATTTTTATATTTAATCTTGTGCTTCCCGGGTCCAGGGTCATAATCCTTTCTACTTTCACATAATCCGTAGAAGCTGAGGCAAGAAAACTTACACCTTTTTCAGCGTTTAAAACTTTCAATTGGTACACATTCTGGCAAAAATAATTCCCTTTGGTATAGTCGGATTCTCCGTTTTCTCCGATGATATCTTTCAGTCCGGGGTTTCCTCCAGAAGGCTCAAATTGATTATGACCATTTGACTTCAGGCTATATTCTATTACTCTGCCGCCAAAATCAGGCAGAACGACCAATCTCACCAGGCTATTTTCAAGAATTCCGGCTTTGTAATTTTCCCCATTAAGCTTGTAATCGGCGTTGATTATTGCCGAACCACTTTCATTGACGCCGATAAGATTATTGTCCGCCAAGACAAAGGCAGTCAGAATTATGCTTAGCACTGGAATTAAGATAATTTTTTTGTGCATTTTTCCCCCGAAATAAAGAAAACCTTGCCCCTCAGAGCACGGATGAAACCAGCATTTTTAATAATCTACATTCAGGGACTAATTGCCGTTCGCTGTCTTGTCATTGTAAATTATTTTTATAAAAGTTACCGTCCTTAATGATAGCTGCAAGATATTTTTCGGGATCCTGAAGATATTTAAGATCTTTAGTCGGATTCCCGTCCACAACCAAAAGATCTGCCCTTGCGCCTTTTGCCACAACACCTGATTTACCTTTTTCATTAAACAGCTCTGCGGCAATACAGGTAGCCGAACGGATAACATCTATGGGAAGCTGGACCGAAGCTCTCAAGGCAAACTCATGCAATTGATTCTTATGCAATGAGCCGAGCAGATCCGTCCCATAGGCAATCTTAACACCTGCTTTAAAAGCCAGTTCCAAGGCCTTGACTCCTTTATCCTTGACTTCTGAAAGCTTTGAAATTATCTCACCGGAGTAAGTTCCTTCACTTTCAAGAAAATTGTAAATTGACAATGTAGGGACCATGAAGGCGCCATATTTAACAAGCAATTCAGCACTTCTTTCATCAATAAGATTGCAATGTTCAAAAGACTTTACTCCGCATTTCAAACAACGGTTAACAGCTTCTTTTGTGTAGGCATGCGCAGAGCAGTAAAGGCCTGCCATTGCGGCTTCATCAACAGCCGCAAGAACTTCATCGTCAGAAAACTGTTGATTTGTTATTCTGTCTGTAGGAGAAACAACACCGCCGGAAACTAAAAGTTTGATATGATTTGCTCCTTTTCGAATCTCATCTCTGCATGCGCGCCGCACCTCGGCTATCCCGTCACATATTCTGCCAAAATCTACGACAGGACTAATACCCTCAAAGTTCTCCTCTCCTCTTTTGCGGCTATCGCCGTGCCCTCCGGTTGTCGAAAGAGCATGGCCGCAAAAAAGCACTCGCGGCCCTTTGATATATCCTTCATTTACGGCTTGAACAAGACCATAATCTGCGCCGCCTTCATCACGGACAGTAGTAAATCCCCTCATCAGCATATCCTCGAGGATTCCGGCCGACCTTACCGCAGTATAAAAAGGCGAACTGACCTTCAATTCGTGAAGGTCAGCAGTCCAAGCCGTTACATGTACATGTGCGTCGCAAAGCCCGGGCATTAAAGTTTTACCGGATAAATCAATAATTTTGCAGGGCTTTTCCGGCAAAAGGCCTCCCGCCGGTTCGACCTTTTCTATAATTCCTTCTTTTATTATTACACGGCAATCAGGTAACATCTTCCCGGAAATAGTATCAAGGACCGAAGCATTATCAAGGATCAAGCGCTCTTCTTTTTTCATAATTTAAAACTCCTGTTGAATTAATTAGACGGAATATAAGGCCCATATTGAAGATATGCCTCAGGAATTCTTCTCGAACTTACCCCGTTTGACACTTCAATATAATAGTCATTGGTCGGAGAATCTACAATCATTTCACATTCATACTGTACGCCCTTGGTTGGATACCCTTTTCCTTTTTCCATTTTAATAGTCTTGTCTCCTGCGACTACTTTAACATATTCCGCGTCTCTGCCTAAAATATCCTGATAAAGCGCTTGGAATTTCACCTTTTCTCCTTTTTTGCATCTATATTTGTCAACATTGCTGACTAAAACAAAAGGATGTGTTTTTTCCTGGCTGCTTATACCATAGTAATCCGCTATACCCCTTACAAGCAGTTCTCCTTCTTGTTCGTGAAATTCCGGAGTTGTTCGGCCTGCAACCGTCATAGTTTTTATCTCGGTTATCATTGCTAAAGCGCTAAATAAATCCTGCAAATACCTGGGACTGCTGACCCGATCAAGATGTGTTTTTGTATATGCAGTAGTTACATTATAATTAATTAAATACTTTTTTCGCAGAAAAGATACATATCTGTTTATTCCTCCCCTTTTTTCCTCGCTGTTATAAAACAGATAGACTTGCGCTGCTGTATCAGGCTCATTAAAAAAACCATTATGAAAATCATGGGATATATTAATAGACATTCCTTTCTTTTTCCAATTTTCCAGGAATAATTTGAACATTTTATTTTCCTTCAGGATCCCGTCATAATTTGATTGTTCATCGGCGCCAAGCCAATCGGTTCCGTTAAAATATTGCCCCCCGTCTTTTGTTAGAGGCCAATTTGTATGGCCCATATGAACACCGTCTCGATCGGCAATAGGATAAAATAAATATATAAACTTTTTTCTTAACTCTTCAGCAAAAGGGTCTTTTGAAGCTATGAATTTCATGGCACCCATCAAGGTAAGTGTGCCTGCCGTTTCCCATGCGTTTTCACGGGAATACAACAAGACCACCTTTTTATCTTTGTCAGGTGTATTTTTGTCGGTAACGGTTACAAGAGGACAGGGCAAATCAAAAATAGTGGATTTTCCCAAAGTCTCCACAGTCACATAGGGATTATCTTGTATTGCCCTTATATAATTATCAACAACTGTATTTGAATCGTTGTAAAATAGTGAGAAATACGCGATATCCTCCCTGAATGTATGAGAGCAAATGCATGTATTTGTAGTTTCGTCATAAGCAAAATTTTTTAAATTCTCATATGCGTTTTCAAATACATTAACTACAGGCTTATAAGTAACAACATAATAAGGGTCTGAAGAGAAACCTTTACGGTTGTTTTTATAAGGTTCTTTAAAAACAATGGTCTTATCTTTAACACCGGTAAGTTTAAAATTAAACCATAAATCTCTATTAGTATTGAAAAGGTCTGAAGTAATTGTAACATTTTCTCCGGCCTCTATTATTTTTGTTCCCGGCCTCATATGACCGTTGTCGAAATCTGCAGATATTTCAACCTTAGAGAAAGCATTACATATACAGACCCAAATTACTATTACTGCAACAATTAACGTGTTTTTCACGATTCCTCCTTGAACAAATATTCTTCATCAAGTTTGTTTCCATTTTTTCCGAATTACATCTTGATATCTTCTAATCTCTTACAACTAAGTCTAACATCAGTAACATATTATTTAAATAACTTGCGGGGGTTTTTGTATGGACAATATTGCTATAACATGGATATTGTTGCGATTACCCTAATGAAAGGGTTGCAATCCTTTTTCGATAATTTTGCGGAGATAAGCCTTTATGCTTTAAAAACATTCGTGAAAAGTAGAGAGGGTCTTTATATCCGACCGTATATGACACCTCTTTTATCCTCATATTTGTCTCCAGAAGAAGCTGGCAGGCTTTATTTTGTCTGAGAATAGTTATCCATTCAGAAAATGTCATTTCATTTGCTTTATTAAATACATGAGAAAAATGGAATTTACTGAGCAATGACATTTTCGCCAGTTTTTCAAGAGATATTTCGTTATAATAGTTATTTTCCAGGTATTTAATTGCTTTAGTCAATTTTACTTCTTTTTCTTTAATATCCCTCAGGTATTCTTTAGAATACATTTTATAGGTGAATTCTCCTTTCTCAATCTTTGCCCCCAAAAAAGAAAACCAACGAGAGACAACTATTTTCATTTTTTGAAAATTGCGTTCTCCCGGCTCTAAAGTAAAAATATCCTCCAAAACAAAATATTCTTTTGCATTTAGCTTCATATTGATGTTTGAAACAAACTTCAACCCGGAATCTTTTTCATAGCGCGTATAATTAATCTTCAGATTGTCAACTTTCACATAGAAAAACCAAACGAGCTCATATTTTATGCTGCTTTTGAAATAGGATTCATAATGATAAGTTCCGGGCATAATTACGATTACATCACCTGCTCTAAGAGCGTAAGTTCTGTCTTCAACGGCTATTACACATCTGCCCTTTATTAAAACTGCAACCTTAACAAAATTCGAATTCTTTCCATATTTTGCTGCATATTCCGGGACAGAATAGATCTTATTAATTCTACGTTCATGTTTCTTTTGACCAAGTATTATTTGATTTTCACAAAGTAACTGTGATCCTGCCACAATTCTATTTACAATATCTATACTATTTGTATTTAATTTGATATTTTGGAGTGTTTTATGTTTGCTCCTGTACGACATTTTACCTCTTTATTATTTTTAGAAGATTGTCGGCGTATGTATTGTTATACTTTGTTTTCAATTTCTACCCACCGCATGTTCCTCGAGTGTATTATCCCTATTTGCCGAATGAAGCCGTTAAAAATTTCCAATAAAACTACACCATTTTATAACATTATTTAAGGTTTAAGCGCAAGTCCATTAGGTGTGCCTACTTGGATAAGGTAGAGTATTCGAACCAGATTATTCTTTATAAAAGCACTAACCTAATGGAATAAAAAAGGCATTCTTTATTTTGTTAACCTTTGTTAACAGAATAAAGAAAAGATATGTTCGCACAGGGACCTATAAACCTGAATTTCAACCTTTACATCTTTTTCTTTTTTTCATTTATGTTCCATTTAAACTCTGACCTATTTGGAACATACTGCGGCTTTCGTTTATCAAGCGTTACCTGTGTTCCCGATCTGTCCAAAACAAGGGACAATGAATGCTGATGAAATCTTAGCCCTTCGATCTTTAAATTATCTGAACAAAAGCAAGGCAGGTGAGGACGCAGTATAAAACCATCCCATGTTGGCTCAAGTCCCGTAATATAATATATCAACGCTGTAAGAAATACTCCGGAATCCGCCGCTCTCCTTTTGTCGTATCCGGTAACCGGGCAATCCACTGAAGTGTATTCCCAAAGAGCTCCTGATGCGGGAAGCGCGCTCATTAGCGTTTTTAAATATTCGTCGCCGGCCTTATATGATGCGATACTTCCGAGGGCATGAAGGTAAAATGCCGTGCTTAGACCGGCATAAATATCGGTTAAACTATTACCCTTAACTATCCCTTCCGGCGTCTTAAGCTTCTTTCCACATTCTTTTATACCCGCAGCATAACTACCGGGCCTTACTTCTTTTACTCCGATATAATAAGGAGTACAGAGTCCGTTTACCAGCAAGCCGGAAAAGCGTTTGCCGTCCGGAAAAAGAAATGAAGAATAGCGTTTGCAGGAAGAGTCCCAAAGTTTTTCTTCAACGGCGGCGGAAATTTTCTTTTTCTTCCTGCCCCAATCATCTGCCCGGGATATGAGGCTATGTATCCTGGCAATTCGTTCGGCATAATCCAGCGCCGCAATTGCCAGCCAGCAATTATCCAATACGGCATATTGGTCCAATACCTTCCAGTCGGGAAAGAGCCGTTCCTCGAACTCCCAGATCCATATCTCATCCCCATCAAACCCGATCAAGCCCTTGGAATTTGTCCGGATCGTATCTGCACATTGCTTGATCATTTCCCAAACTCCGTTATGCGAAGGCTCCCGGCCTGTCCAGAGGTGAAGGTCCCGAACCATCAAGATGAGATACGAGCATACTTCGGTGGTCGGGTTGGGGCCCCAGCTTGCATGAGTATTCAAATTATAGCCGTTGCAAACCCCGCTATATTGCCAGCTTGCAACAAAGCCGCGTAGATTGACCTCTGCCTCTTCAAATCTCCCGGCAGATAAAAGTCCACGTTGTATCATATAGTTGTCCCTGCACCAGCAGTGAGTATGCCTTTGGAAGGACGAACCTGTGTGGAGCCCGTTCTTGCCTTCGTGTGTTTTTGGCAGGACCTGAAGGCTGTCCACCAGCCCGTCCAGGCGACTGTCGCCGCTTTTGAGCGTCATCCTATCACTCCAGGATTTCCACCGTTTCTGAGTACTTTTAAAATTTTTCCACGGGTCAAAGACGGGGGTTGCTTTCATTGCTCGGCTCTCTTCCGGATCCCCGCCTTTTATGCGGGGTATAAGTATCGACCAGGAAACGGCTGTCTTCTGTGGTTCTACCGCCGATAAATGAAGTGGTACATCTATCTGCTGCCACCTCTCCTCATATTTACCCTGAAGCAAGCAGGCTTTCCTGCTTTTCTGAAAGTTCACCGAGTAAAGAGAGAACCCCGTTGAATCGCTCTTGTCAATAAAATGATTGAACGGCCCGGAGGCGGACAACTTCCAGGTACTGTGGGAATTAACTGGAAGGTGATGTATGATAAGTTCTTCGAGAAGGGTATCTTTCAGATTTTCAGCAATAAAAACCCTGCAAAAAAGCGAAAGTTCCGGCTTGAGCGGCGCAAAGTCTATCGCAGAAATTCGAATTTCCTCATTTTCCACGCTTGAAACAATGATAGCTGTTCCTTCGACACGGCGAAGATACTGGGCCGGCATATCACGGAAAAGAAGGCTGCGTTTTTTTTCTCCTGTCTTGTAGGAACAGCCATATAATATGACCCGCGTTGATTCTATCCTTGTGAATTCAGTTCCTCCCGGCAGGTCGTAATGCGGGCATGATAAAGGGATATCACGCTTGCTTGGGCCGCAAAGCTTTATAATCCGGGTAAGGTCATATTGTTCTTCCGGAGGAAAAAGGCCGCCTATAACACCAAAAATATTCCGGTTCCCGATGTCGCCCGTATCAGCTTTGTTGGAGACCCGCCAGTTTCCCCGCTTATCTTTGATAAGCCTGTCGAGCCCGGTATGTGATAACCCCTCCAGATAGGGCGCATTTACCCATCTATCTTTCCACTCCTGTATTGTTGTTCCCGCAGGCAGAGTGGAGATTTTTGGTATACGCAAAATTTTCCCCTTTCCGCCGTATGGAATAACAACACTTTCCCAGGATGAGTAATGAATATTACGGAGCAATGAAATCCATTTTTCTGTCTGCGTATTTTTAGTCATAGAATTTTCTGGATCCAGCCTTCTAAACTTGAGTATTCTGTTTTGTCTTTTCTTAGGACTAGCGTCCTGGCTACTTTTCTTATCCGCCTATATTTATAAATTCCCTGTTCAATCTATATCAGTTTATATCATTATTTAAGGTTTAAGCGCAAGTCCATTTGGAATGACTATTTAGCTAAGGTAACGACATTTTGATGGCAAGTCGGAAATTTATGCCAATATTCTGATTTTCATCACTCGTATTTGGGATGAAGTTTCAGGAATTTATCGGTCAACTTATACCTGTTATCCAGAAAGCGATAATAATCTTCACGGGAAACAAAGGGATTCCCGTCGGTATTCGTTTCTTTAACAATTTGCCACGGATGTCCGGCCAATAGAAGATCAAACTCCAGTGTCTTCATTAATGGAATGGTTTTTCGATAATCCCTTCCGCCGCCTTCATAGCCTTCCTTTTTCTGCCACGCCACATCGCACAAGACTCCTGACGCATCTCCCATGACCAAAGCCTTTTTTGTGCCGTGTTCGCCGGGAATGTCGACGGAAAAGCAACAAGAATCCTGCGAGTGGCCCGGAGTATAGATGACAAATATTTTATATTTTCCGCAAGTGATCGTCTCGCCGCCTTTCAGACCGACCACTTCAAAGCCATCCGGAATCTTTCCTTTGCCCAAACCCAGCTCCAGCCGTTCAATACCCCTCTCATGAATATATATTTTCGCCTTAGATTTTGTTACAATTCCATAATTCCCGCCGGCATGATCATTATGATAGTGTGTATCAAATATCCATTTAACATCTTTTGCGGCAAATCCCAGCTTTTCGATGTGCTTTGAAAGAATTTCCTCTTCACCCGTGGTATCAAATAGAAGAAGCCCGTCGCCGGTGTTTAATAAATAAGAGCAAAACCCTGCTGTTCCCACATAATACAGCTCCCCATATATTTTTTGCGGTTCAATAACCGTTATAGCCGTTCCCTGCCCGTCCAGCTTATCCCAATAATGAAAAGATGTGTAGGAAATAGACTTGCTTGGCACTGAAATACCATTCGCCGTAAAGCCCTCTGTTGTCTTGTTGCTCTGCGCGTGAAAAACAGAACCAATATTTAAAAGGAACAGCCACGCGCATACAATGGCCATCCATTGGGAAATACAACTTTTTTTATTCACATGGTTCCTCTTTTCATTATTATAGTATAGACAGTATTATTTGGAATCTGTTATATCAATGCTGCCAACCTGTTTTCAACCATTAATGATCCCCGTGCCGGTACTTCTCAATCCGCCTATGCTCATAAAATTTCAATTCAAACTATACCGATTTATATCATTATTTAAGGTTTAAGCGCAAGTCCATTTGGAATGACTACTCAAATAAGGCTGCAATGTTTTTTGACAGGAAACCTTTTGTGATTTTTTTCCTAAATTTTCAATTTGATATACGAGATACAGAATAATAGTGGTTACCAATAGGTTTTGTCAATTTAAATGAAAAGGGCAGCTTTTAACTGCCCTTTAATACTATTTACTTCTAGCCGGTTGTTTTACTCCGTAATCTCCACCGGGAATTCGCGGTAGCCGTCAGAGACGGTCCAGCGAACACGGTAACTACCTTTGTCAAGTTCTGTGCCGTCTATAGTTCCGTTCCAATTAAATGCCTTTATACCAACTAATCCGTCGGTACCTCCGGTCAATTTTCCGTTAAAAAGAACGCCTTTTTTCTCTTTGCCGTCGGCAGAGTAAACAGTAATTTCAAGGTCTACATCTCTCCGAGCTTTACAGAGAACTACCGAGGGTTTTGACTTGGAAACGCTATGCGGCATAACAGCTGCCACCGTAAGGCTTTGGACTGAACTAAAGGGACGTTCAAAAACCGTGACCGGCAGGCCGGCATATTTTCTCGCAAAACTTGGGGGGGATTTTTGTGTTACCTTTTCAAAATAATCCCTGGCATAACCGCCCCTGCCATTTTTCAACTGTGCGGCATAAATATCCCGGATGGTCTGGTCAAACGGGCAAAGAGCCTCCCAGAGGCAGCCCGCGAGCTGTGTTCCGCCTTTTGAGTAAACATTTGTTTTAGCCCTTTCTTCGGCGGCTTTTTTTTCTTCGGGTGTTACGGGATTGGCGGGAAGTTTGGAATTAGAATTAATGAACTTCGCTGACACTCTATCGCCGTTCCACATTGTTTTCAGATTGGTATTGAGAATCCTTTCAATATCCTTTTTATCAAAGACCACACCGGTGTTATAGGCCTCCACTATCTGGTGAATCTCGCCACTCTGGTAGTTACGGTACGGATGAACGCTCATCCAGAGCCGGGTGACCTGCTTATCGGTGTCCACATCCCACGGCCCGAAGGCTTCCCAGTAATTCCATACATAATAGTCACCCGCCAGCTGTATGCGGCTTTTCAAAAAAGAAAATATCTTCTGTGCCCG